>NZ_SPHM01000064.1:0-13628 GCF_005844125.1 Pseudoflavonifractor sp. BSD2780061688st1 E11 | reverse complement strand
TGAATTGTCTGAAAATAAAAGAAATAAACTGATATCAAAAAAAGAAGAAAAAGTGCCAACGATTACTTGACACATACTTTCGTGCTGTGGTACTTGAAGATAAAAATTCAGAGAATTATAATGAACGCACAAGGGGAAAAGGAGGGGCTTATGATTCGGATTGCAGTCTGTGATGATCAGGAAATTGTGTGTGAAAATGTCAGGAAAATGATCCTGCATGAAGAGGAGGACCGATACGAAGTAGATCTCTTTCGAAGCGGAAAGGAATTACTGGAGGCAGGCCGTAAATATGATATTCTGTTTCTGGATATTGATATGCCGGGGATGGACGGAATCATGACGGCGAAGGAGATCAGAAAGACAGATAAGCAGGTTGAAATTATTTATATTACCAATTATGGCGGATATGCAGGATATGCTTTCGGAGTTCATGCCTTCGGCTACCTGCTCAAACCGGTCAAAGAAAAGGAAATTAAACGGCAGCTTAAGGAAGCACTGGAATACATGCAGAAGGAAAATCAGAAGCCGGTTGTGGATCTTCTGACGAAGGAGGGAAGAATCCGGATTCCGGCGGAGGAAATCTATTACTTTGAATATACATTCCGGATGCTTGAGGTGCATACAAAGGAAGGCGTCTATTACCAGCAGGCAAAGATCAGTGAATGCCTGGAAAAAATGCGGCCGTATGGCTTTGCAATGCCGCATAAAAGCTTTGTAGTCAATCTGGATCAGGTCAGGGGAATTAAAGGATACGAGATTACCATGATGGATGGAAGCGTTCTTCCGCTTTCGCAGAAAAAGGGAAAGGCATTACGGGAGGAACTGAATCTGTTTCTGGCCGGACGGCTGTGAGGAAATGGTTATGAATACAGGATTTACAGAAACAGAAAGAATCATTATTGTGCTGGCAGAGCTTCTCTACTGCCTGGCATACACCTATGCGGCATGGTATTTCATGAAGCGGAACCACAGGGCGGAAGAGATCCCGCACATCATCCGTATTCCGACGGTTTTGATTTTATTCTTAAGTTCGGTTTTAACACTCAGGCAGGAAAACGCGCTGCTTTATGCGGGGTGCGGTATGCTGATTCTCTTCGTCCTGTCATCGCTGTTTTACCTTCGGACCAAGGCGGGAATTGTGGAGACCATCCTGTTTGCCATGGCGGTATTTGGAAGTTATCTGGTATTTACGATGCTGCTTGATTTTTTCGGATACGGATTCGGCTCATCCATGACGCGGATGGTCGGGAACTGGTATTTCCTGATGCGGTCGGTGGTTTATCTGCTTCTGGCGGTGGAATACATTCTGGTCTCCCGGTATTTTGTCAAAGTATTCCGTGAAAAGGATCAGGTATTTCTTTCCAACGGGCAGACAGCAGTATTTCTGCTCATTCCGTTCTTGATGCTGGCGCTGATTCTAGCTCTGTATCTGAACGGAGACACGCTGCTGATGATCTATGGATACGGAAGTCTGGCAGCGGCGGTGCTCGGGATTGTACTGCTTCATCTTCTGGTTATCTATCTCTTCGGATATATGATCGGCCAGCAAAAGAAAAATTTACAGTATCAGCTCTACGAACAGCAAAAGGAGATGATGATGCATCAGTACCGGGAACTGGAAGAGAAGTATCAGGCATCCAGAAAGGTAATTCACGATGTGAAAAATCATATCCAGATGATCGGGGAACTGTATCACCTGGGTGATCTGGAGGCGGCGGACCGGTATTGCAGTGATATCGGAGGAATGTTAAGGAGTCTGGAACGGGTCACCTATACGGAACACCGGATGCTGAATATGATCCTCAATGAAAAGCTGAATCTTCAGGAAATGAAAGGGGCAAGGCTTCGTATTGAGATCGGGCAGGCGGATCTTTCGTTCATGAAAGATATCGATGTAACGACGATTTTTTCCAATCTGCTGGACAATGCAAGGGAAGCAGTTGCCGAGTGCGGCGAAGAGCGTTATCTTTCGCTCAAGATGGATGAAGCAAAAGATTTTCTTGTGATCTGCCTTCGAAATTCCTGTCCGGAAAAGCGGAAAAAGAGAAAGGGACACGAAGGGCTCGGACTTGTCAATGTCCGGTATGTTGTGGAATCATATGGAGGAACGATGCAGGTTTCGAGATTGAAAGACGGATACCAGACGAGTATCACCATACCAATAGAAAGAAGGGAAGAAAAATGAAAAAGGGAAAAAGAATAATTTGTATTATGGTGGCGGCAATCATGTTGATGCTTCCTGCGGCCGGATGTGCATCAAGGCTTTCGGCAAACTTCGATGAAAGGGAGGTACAGGAAAAAGCGGAAGAAATCGCAGAGCTTTCCTGTACGGGAAAGATCGGCGAAGCTTACGGAATGCTCAGCGAGATGATGAAAGCACAGATTACGGAGGATCAGATCCGGGCCGGAATCGAGGGAACCATCGAACCGCTGGGGGATTTCGAAAAGATCAGCGGAACCAATATCAGCGGACAGAAGGACAAGGACACGGGAACAGAATACGCGCTGGCCATTGTAATGGCTCAGTTTTCGGACGGCAGGGCACAGTTTACCATTTCCTTTGATACAGAAATGAACTGTATCGGATTTTACATCAAATAAGACGGGAGGGACTAGGTATGAAGATGTTTGAACACTACAGAAAGACTGAGATTTTTTCTATGCTTCTGATGTGGATTGTTACGATCGGCGTGGGAATCTATATTGCAGTGATGTATCAGAAGATTCCGGATGTGATCCCGACGCATTTTGGACTATGGGGACAGCCGGACAGCTGGGGAAGCAAAACAAGCCTTCTCTTTCTCTACGGAGTGAGCGTGGTGATGGCCGTGATCGAACAGTGGGCTCTCCATGCGGCGGTGAAAAATTCCGTAAAGACCGGGGCCGGCAGTATGATGAACAGAGATACCCTCGCGGTGACCGGACCCTTTCTCGCATTGATCTTTGGATGGTGCAGCGTGGGGACGATCTGGCTTGGAAGACTCGGAAAATACTTTTTCTTTGTTGTCCTCGGATTTGTTGCAGCTTTGTTTGTTTTCATATTTATCAGACAGAGACAGGAGCAGAGACGGGCGCAGGAGAGCGGCAGGATCAGAGTACAGAGAGAAGAGGAAGTATACAGAACCGAAAAACGGGACGATACTCTTGGAATTCCGGATATGAAGTTTCAGGGAAAAGTGGATCTGTGGGCATGGGCGCTTCTGATTTTTGTCAATGTACTGGTTCTCTGGTCAGTCATTCCGGCTGCAGGAGGAGAAAAAGAGGAAATCGCATCTGTGATCACAGCCCTGATTGTACTCGTTCTGGTGGATCTTCTGATGGTACCGATATATTTCAGAAATTATATTTACCTTGGAGAGCAGGAGCTGCTGATCGTATTCGGTTTCATAAAAAAACGCATCCGATACCGGAATATTGAACTTCTGGAGGAAACACACAATCCGCTATCTTCCCTCGCCATGTCACTGGATCGGATCTATATTCACACGAACTCCGGGGATGATGTGCTTGTGGCTGTGAAGGAAAAGAAAGAATTTATCGAGGAAGTGTACCGAAGAGCAGGAATCTGGGAGTAAAAATAAGAGTGAGTTAAATTGAGGAAAATGAAAATGGAAGTCAGAGATAAAATCGTATCTGGAAGTGATTTTATTGGTCAGAGAAAAGGAATTAGAAGCAGGAAATCAAAGGCATACGACTCAACAGGCTGATGATTTGGAATAACATAATATATTAGAAAATCACGGGGACGGACAATCGGTTTCCGTGATTTTTATGTCATAGTATTGTATAGACCTGTTCGAATACGAACACTGTTTTCCTGACGCGGTATATTGTAGCTGTCAGAAAGATGATGCTTCCGGCATTTTGAACAATAAATATGAAAGCGCTTTCACAAAAAGAAAAAATTAGAAGCAAAATAATTTACAAATTTTTAATAATTAAATTAGATAAAATGACAAAATGACGAAGAAATGGAGAAAAATGTTGACTTTATTTAGTCAAACGATATAATCGGAAATATGAAAGCGCTTTTAGAAAAAGGGAACGGATTTATGAAACAAGAAAACGAAAGGGTGACAGGAGGTCTACTATGGAGTATTTAATTGGAATTTTGTTATTGATTTCCTTCTTTGGGCTGGTCGTGTACGCGGTACGCGGAGGAAATCTGATGCTTGGTATTTTCGTAATGGGAGTGATCTGGACAGTACTTCCGATGATCGGAAATACATTTGTAACCAACCCGGATTTTATCGCGGCAAATAAGGATGCCATCAGTATCAGCTGGATTGATGCTTTGACAAGCACCTTCCAGAGCGGCCCGGAAGGATGGGGCGCGACACTTGTTAACGTAATCTTTGGTGCATGGTTTGGACGTGTTCTGATGAACACCGGGATCGCATCCACTCTGATCCGTACAACGACGGAGCTCGGAGGAGACAAGCCGGCGCTGACCTGTATCTTACTTTGCGTTGTAACAACAGCATGTTTCTCATCCATCTTCGGTGCAGGTGCAGTCGTGGCGATCGGTGTCATCGTACTTCCGATCTTTATGTCTCTTGGAATTCCGAGGGTGCTTGCGACCTGTGCATTCATGATGAGCGTTGGAGCCGGAATGTTTGTCAATCCGGTACTGTACGGACAGTATTCTGCGTTTTTCCTGGATGAAAACGGAAAGACACTTTATCCGTATGACCAGCATACATCCTGGGGAATCTACGCACTTGCCATTCAGGTTGTGTTTATCATTATCATGGTTTTAGTACTTTCCAGACAGAAAAAGGTACATACATGGGCGGCAACAGTTCCGGCAAAGAAAAACAGAAGAGGCGACAATGCTCCTGGAATCTCTCTGATCTCCCCGATCATTCCGGTAGTACTGTTGATTGTATTTGATGTTCCGATTATTCTTGGATTTATTCTTGGAAGTCTGTATGCGCTGGTAACATGTAAGAAAATCAAGAGCTGGGGTCAAACCTGCCGGATGATTAACAAGGACTTCTTCGACGGCGTGGTAGATACAGCACCGCTGGTAGGATTTCTGCTTGTGCTTCCGATTTTCAACAAGGCTGCAGAACTTTGCGTGCCATATTTCAATGCACTGCTCGGAGGAGTAATTCCGAACAACACGCTGGTAATCAGTATTGCATTTGCGGTTCTTGCCCCGCTTGGAATGTTCCGTGGTCCGTTTACACTGTTCGGATGCGGTGCGGCGACACTTGGTATCCTCAAAGGAATCGGATTCTCCACAGCATACCTTGCACCGCTGATTATCATCCCGAGTACCGTCATGAACGTGTCATGCTGTATTACACAGTCCTGGATTGTATGGGGTGTTAATTACACGAAGGTTTCAACGAAGGATTTCCTGAAGCTCAGTGCAGTATCCGGATGGATCATCTGTATCATTCTTCAGGCGATGGTTTACTTTATGTTCGGTTAGGATCATGGATGGAGGAATCAAAAGAATGGAAAGAAGAAAAGTCAGAATGGGAATCGACGTCGGCGGTACACATACAAAAGCAGTGGCCATCGACAATGCGACACAGGAAATCATCGGAAAGTCCTCTGTCAAGACGACACACGATGACGAGAAAGGTGTGGCAGCCGGAGTTGTTCAGGCGTTTGAAAACTGCCTGAAAGAAAATAATATTGATCCGAAAGATGTTGTGTTTGTCGCTCACAGTACGACACAGGCGACCAACGCACTCATCGAAGGAGACGTGGCGAAAGTCGGAATCGTTGCTTCCGCAAGAGGCGGGCTGGAGGGATTCCTGGCAAAAGCGCAGACAAAACTGAAAGACATTGATCTTGGATCCGGCAGAAGGATCGAGATCACAAGCCGTTTCATTAAAGAGGGGGATCTGAATCACGATTCCATCAAAAGAGCGGCGGAAGAAATGAAAAAGGAAGGTGCGGAAGTTATCGTTGCTTCGGAAGCTTTCGGCGTAGATGATATGAGCAGCGAGCAGGCAATCTATGATGTGACGAAAAACGAGATGGGAATGGAGACCAGTATGGCGTCTGACATTACCAAGCTGTACGGCCTGACAAGAAGGACGAGGACGGCCGCAATCAATGCAAGTATCCTTCCGAAGATGCTGAACACGGCAAACTCTACAGAGGAAAGCGTCCGCGCGGCAGGCGTGGAAGTACCTCTGATGATCATGAGAGGCGACGGCGGTGTCATGGAGATCAACGAGATGAAGAAGCGTCCGGTGCTGACGATGCTCTCCGGACCGGCGGCATCCGTTATGGGATCCCTGATGTACCTGCGCGCATCCAATGGTGTTTACTTTGAGGTCGGAGGTACAACAACCAATATCGGTGTCATCAAAGACGGACGTCCGGCGATCGACTATTCCATCGTCGGAGGACATAGAACCTACATCACATCCCTCGACGTGCGGGTGCTTGGTGTGGCAGGAGGAAGTATGATCCGTCTGTCCAAGAGCGGAGTCACAGATGTAGGACCGCGCTCGGCCCATATCGCGGGACTGGACTATGCGGTATTTACACCGGAAGAAGAAATCGTAGACCCGCAGCTGGAGCTCTTCTCCCCGAAGAAGGGTGATCCGGCAGACTATGTGGCAATCAAATTAAAGAGCGGCAAGCGCATCACCATCACCAACTCCTGCGCGGCCAATGTCCTGGGACTGGTAAAACCGGAGCATTTCTCCTATGGAAATGCCAACGCGGCAAGAAAGGCGATGCAGCCGATCGCGGACTATCTGGGTGTGACAGTGGAGGATGTGGCAACACAGATACTGACCCGTGCGTATGAAAAGATTTCGCCGGTTATTCTGGAACTTGCAGAAAAATATAAACTGGAAAAAGATCAGATTTCTCTTGTTGGAGTTGGTGGCGGAGCCACTTCTCTGATCGGCTTCTGCGCAGACAAAATGAAGATCAACTACAGCGTACCGGAAAACGCGGAAGTCATTTCTTCCATCGGTGTTGCACTTGCCATGGTGCGTGACGTGGTAGAACGTGTTGTTCCGAATCCGACAGCGGAAGATATCCGCAGCATCAAACAGGAAGCGGTGGACAAAGCGGTAGAAAGCGGTGCATCTCCGGATACAGTGGAAGTACATATCGAGATCGACCAGCAGACATCCAAGCTGACGGCGATTGCTCTTGGATCTACAGAAGTCAAGACGGCGGACCTGATGAAGGAATGTACCTACGAAGAGGCAAGACAGCTTGCGGCGGAAAACATGCGAAAGAAGGAAAACGAAATCGAACTTGTCTGCCAGATTCCAAATTTCTGGGTATTCCAGGCAGCAGAAAAAGACAAACGGCCAGTGCGTATTCTGGACAAGAAAGGATTTATCAAAGTACAGAGAACCGATGGTGTGGCTGTTCAGACTAAGGCCGCAAGCTACAGAAGCGCAGTATCGAAGATGTGGGAAGAGCTGGCGGTTTACAAGGCAGACTCCATTCTCCGTCCGGACTACTATATCTGCGCAGGCGCAAGAGTCATGGACTTTGGAGGAAGTACCGAACTGGAACAAATCCTGATGCTGATCGATGTGGAAATGCAGGCACTGGATCCGAATATGGATATTATCGTTGTAGGAGCAAAGAGTTCGTTATAAGTATTCAGAAAGAAGGACAACATGCAGCAGACAATACGGGAAATGACAAAACATCTGATGGAACTTGGAGACGAGGATTGGGGGCGCTATGCATTCCGGCATGAGCCCCTTGAAAGAAAACTTTCAGAAGCACAAAAGGAGACCTACACGCGCCTTGCGATGGAATGCGGACGAGAAGAGGCTGATCTTATAAAGACCGGGTTTCCGGAGTGTACGGTGGAAGAGGTTGTAAGGGCAAAAGGAATCCAGATAAAAACTCCGGATATTCCAAACGGCGGCGGGCATGTGATTTTCGCCCAGTACGAGGAGTCCGGCCGGATTACGATTTTCATGGACTGCATCAAAAAGGCTGAAGAACTTATTGCCGGAGAACAGATGGAAGACCTGTTCAAAGGAGCAGATCTTTTCTCTGTGCTGCTGGCTCACGAACTGTTCCATGCTGTGGAGCAGGAGAAACGGAAAACAATATTTACCCAGACAGAAAAGATTGAACTCTGGAAAAGACCGTTTTCCAACAAATCCAGGCTTATCGCTTTGAGTGAAATGGCAGCCATGGCCTTTGCGGGCAGAATGGAACGCCTCTCTTTTTCCCCGTATGTGCTGGATGTGGTTTTGATGTACTGTTACAACCAGGAAGCGGCACGGGCTCTCTATGAGGAGATCATGGAAGCCGTTTCGGGAGAGGAGGAAAACGATGCTGACAACAAGCGTGAAAATTGGAAATAAATACAATTATACAGAAGAAAAGATAGAACGGGCGCTGGACTTTCTGAGGACTACGGATTTTTCCGGCATGGAGCCGGGAAAGGTGGTTATCGACGGAGATAAAATCTTTGCCGAGATTCAGGAATATACGACAAAAGACCCGAAAGACTGCCGGTTTGAGACCCACCGGAAATATTATGATATCCAGTATGTGGCGGAAGGAGAAGAGTTTTTCGGTTATATCCCGCTTTCAGAGCTGGAAGAGGATACCGGATACGATCCGGAGCGGGATCTGGAGTTTTATAAAGAGCCGGAAAATCCGGGGTGGATTCACCTCAGAAAAGGTGATTTTGCCATTGTCTCTCCGGAGGACGGGCACAAGCCAAGATGCATTGGAGATGCCCCGTGCAAAGTGAAAAAGATTGTGGTAAAAGTGCTTGTAGAAGCTTAAAATCATTGCTGTCGATTGACAATGAAAGAGAAGAAAACGTATACTAAAACTTAGAAAAATGTCAGGAGATAGCACAACATGAATATATATGATATTGCAAAAGAAGCCGGTGTTTCCATCTCGACAGTATCCAGAGTTCTTAACGATAAAGGATATGTCAGTGAGAAGACAAAGGCCAGAATCCAGGAAGTGTTAAAGAAAAACAAATACCAGCCAAGCGCTATAGCAAGAGGGCTTGTCAGCGGGACGATGAAAAATGTGGCGATCGTGACAGTTGATGTCCGGCACCCGCATTATGCCATGACGACATTTATCATGGAGCAGAAGCTGACGGGGCTTGGCTACATGGTTCTGGTCTGCAATACCGGTTCCAGAAAAGAAGAATGTATGAAATATATCCGGATGCTTTCGAGAAATCAGGTTGAAGGCGTGATTTTGGTAGGTTCAGAGTTTAATGATCTCTGTGATCCGAAGGAATTGGGAGAGCTTCTTCCGGAGACACCGATTGTGATGGCAAACGGAGAACTGAAACTTCCGAATGTCCAGTCGGTTCTCGTGGATGAGGGATACGGCGTACAGCTGGCGGTCCAGCATCTTTATGACAAAGGGCATCGAAATATTGCATTTGTAATGGATGTCAAAAAGGATGCGGGGATAAGAAAGCGCGACGGATTTTTGAGAAAAATGAAACAGCTTGGGTACGATGATGCCGCAGAACGGATCCTGTATACAAAATACGGAGCCGGAGGCGGCGAGGAGGCGGCAAAGAAGATTGTGGGCGGCAGCAGAAGATTTGACGCGGTGATTTTTACCGAGGACCTGACTGCGGTATATGCCATGAATGCACTCCAGAATATGGGGTACCGGATTCCGGAGGATGTAGCTGTGGTCGGATGCAACAATTCCGAATATTCCAGGATCAGCAATCCGCCCCTTACAACGATCAACAATAAAGGAGAACTTTTGAGCGAACTCTCCGTGCAGCTTCTGGAAAACCTGATGACAGGAAAGTCGGAGAAAGCGTCCCTGATCATCCGGCCGGAACTTGCGGTCCGTCAGACGACCTAGGCATAGAAAGGAAGATGTCAATGTCAGAAGTGATATTATTTGGAGAGCCGATGGCGATGTTTGTCGCGAAGACACCGGGAAGACTCCATGAAGTAGAAGAGTTTACAAGACTTCTTGCGGGAGCGGAAGTCAATGTGGCGATCGGTCTGAAAAGGCTCGGCCACAGTGTTTCCTATGTGACCAAGCTTGGAACGGATCCGTTTGGAACCTACATCGAGGAGAAACTGAAAAAAGAAGGGATTGATACCCAGATTACAAAGGATGACCAGCATTTTACCGGCTACCAGCTGAAGAATAAGGTGTTCGAAGGAGATCCGGAGGTCTTCTATTATAGAAAGAACAGCGCGGCTTCCTGCTTAAGTGAGGAGGACGTGGAAAAGGTGGATTTTGAAGGTGCCAGGGTACTGCATCTGACAGGAATTCCTCCTGCTCTTTCCCAGAGCTGCAGAAATGCGACTTACCGGATGATTGAGAGGGCAAGAGAAAACGGAATGCTTGTGACATTTGACCCGAACCTGCGGCCGACATTGTGGGAAAGCAAAAGTGTGATGATCCGCACGATCAACGATCTCGCTGCAAGAGCGGATATCGTTCTTCCTGGAACAGGAGAAGGGAAAATCCTTATGGGAAGTGAAGAGCCGGAAGAGATCGCCGCATATTACCGCGGACTTGGCGCAAAAGCGGTCATCGTAAAGACCGGAGCCGACGGGGCATATGTGGATGCAGAGGGACAGAAAGAAACATTCTGCGGATTCAAAGTAGAGCAGGTTGTCGATACGGTAGGAGCCGGAGATGGATTTGCTGTCGGTATCATCAGCGGTTATCTGGAAGGGCTTTCCATTGAAAAGATGATCGAGCGGGCCAATGCCATCGGAGCCATTCAGGTATCGGTGGAGAGTGATAATGAAGGCCTGCCGACGCAGGAAGAACTGCAGGCATATATCGAAAAACATCAGAATCAGAGGTGAGAAGATGAAACTTCAGGTAGCAATTGACAGGACAGATCTTGAGACGGCAGAGGCTATGATAGAAGAGATTAAAGAGTCTGCCGATATTATTGAAATCGGAACATCCCTGATCAAAGACTACGGTCTGGACAGAAGCGTTGCGTATTTTCGGAAGCGGTTTCCGGAACAGTGTTTTCTGGCAGACATCAAGACCTGCGATGAGGGAGCTTACGAGTTCAGGAAAACATATGAGGCCGGAGGAGATATTCCGACAGTCATGGGATTTTCTTCCGTGACAACGATCCGGGCATGTGCCGATGTGGCCAGGGAGTTTGGAAAGGAATATATGATTGACCTGCTGGAAGTGCCGGCAGAACGGATCCGGGTACTTGGCGAAGCATTTCCGGAGGCTGTTTTCTGTATTCACCTTCCGTCCGACAGACAGGGGGAAGGGCTCGCGGAACTGGTCAGAAGCAGCGTCAGAGAGCTCTCGGGAGTCCGAAAGATAGCGGCAGCCGGAGGCGTAACACTTGATACGGTACCTTTGTTAAAAGAGTGCGGAATTGAAATCGGGATCGTGGGAAGCGCGATTACGAAATCAGGAAACAAACGAGAGACGGCTGCGCGGTTTGCCGGGGCCGTCCGGATGTAAGATATGGATAGAGAACGGAGGCAGGACAATGGATGTATTACGGACAATCATGGACGAGATTGAACATGTAGTCGCAAATGTAAAGAAAGACGAGATTGATCAGGTGATCGGTCTGATCCAAAAGGACCGGAGGATCTTCGTGGCGGGAGAAGGACGTTCCGGATTCAGCGCGAAAGGATTTGCGATGAGGCTGATGCATCTTGGATACACCGTATATGTGGTGGGAGAGACTATCACACCGGCCATAAAGGAGGGGGATATTCTGATAGGAGTATCCGGATCCGGAAAGAGCATCAGCGTTGTGGACGCTGCCAGAAAAGCGAAAGAGAAAAATGCATCGGTAATTGCTGTGACAAGCAAAAGAGAGTCGCCGCTTGCGGGATTTGCGGATCAGATCCTTGTGATTCCGGGGATCGTAAAAGGAGATACCGGGGAGAAGCGTGGTTCCATTCAGCTTTTGAGTTCCCTTTTTGACCAGAGCCTTCACATTGTTCTGGATGCGGTCTGCCTGCTCTTAAGTTACAGAGACAACACGGCAAACGAAAGTGCAACCGGGGCACACTGGTAGGCGGAGGAAGCGTAGAAGGAGGAAACACGAAATGAAAACAATAGATGAAAGGTTTGAAGAAATCCGGATTGTTCCTGTAGTCAAGCTTGAGAAAGCGGAGGATGCCAAAGATCTTGCCGGGGCTCTTGTAAGAGGCGGCATCCCGTGTGCGGAGGTGACCTTTCGGACAGATGCGGCCGCGGAAGCGATCCGCCGGATGAGCGAGTCATATCCGGACATGCTGGTAGGCGCAGGCACCGTCCTGAAGACAGAACAGGTGGATGCAGCCATCGAGGCCGGGGCAAAGTTTATCGTAAGTCCGGGGCTCAATCCCAAGATTGTACGCTACTGTCAGGAAAAAGGAATTCCGGTTTATCCGGGTGTGGCAACGGCAAGCGAGATTGAACAGGCGCTGGAGCTTGGTTTGTCTGTCGTAAAATTTTTCCCGGCAGAAGTAAACGGAGGCGTCAAAGCAATCAAAGCACTGTCGGCACCTTATTTCCAGCTCCGGTTTATGCCGACAGGCGGTATCAGCCAGGAGAATATTGGAAGCTATCTCTCCTGCCCGCAGGTCATTGCGTGCGGAGGCAGCTGGATGGTAAAAGAAAGTCTGATTGCAGAGAAAAAGTATGATGAAATTGAAGCACTCTGCAAAGAAGCGGTGGAGCAGATCAGATAAAAGAATATGAGACAAGAGGAAAGCGGATCCTATAGCGGGTCCGCTTTTTGCTGCTATAAAAGATTTAATGAACTGAAATCAATCTGAAGATCACCGTAGATTCCTGCTTTTACAGAATCGGCGAAAGTGAATTCCGCGGTATCTTCGGATTGGAAATTATAAACGGTAACTCTGTTTTTATCAGGATCGACAATCCAGTATTCAAGAACTCCAGCTGTTCGATACTTGAAGAGTTTAGTGAAATAGTCTGTCCGTCTGCTTCCGGGAGAGACAATTTCAATGATCCAGTCCGGAGCGCCGGTACATCCTTTATCATTCAGCTTTTTGGAGTCGCATATTACACTGATATCCGGTTCGACGTAGTTTTTATCATCTGCGTTTAAAAATACGGCAAATGGAGCAATATCGACTTCGCAGGATCCGCCTTTCTGTTCGACATAATCAGCAATTTTGCGGTAAAGGAAACCAAGTATTAACTGGTGTCTCCTGCCCGGCGGTGCCATCATGTACATCTGACCATCGATCAGTTCTGCACGCTGCCCGTCAGGCAGAGCGTAGATATCATCGATCGTGTACTCGTTATTCTTCTGTGTTAATGCCATGGTAACACATCCTTTCTTCTCCTATGAATTTAGTATACCATAAAATTAAGAGTAGGTATACAAAACAAAGGTAGGATAACGCGGGGAAATCATTTCCGTTTTATCTACAGATTTTCCCGGCACCAGTTTTCCGCAAATGCCCGGAACTGTAAAACTGCTTTGGACGGCGTAATGCCGGACGGAAGAGCGATCCCGAGGGTACGGGTGTAGTGCTCGGTAAACGGGCGGATGCAGACTTCAAACGGGGCGTTGTGGAGAAGCAGTTTTGGAAGAATGGTAATGCCAAAGCCCTGTTCTACCATTTTCCCGACTTTGCCACTTTCTCCATTCTAACAACTGAAAAATATATTGAAAATACAGCCTTTGGGTTGTATTTTTTTAC
>NZ_SPHM01000063.1:0-14355 GCF_005844125.1 Pseudoflavonifractor sp. BSD2780061688st1 E11 | reverse complement strand
GATACTTTTTGTTTAGCATGGCGATTTTACAGGCTTCATCACATATTTATCGGCATAACTAATTACCCGGCATTAAAAATTTTAGACCGACATCGGTCTAACGTTTTCAGCGCGCATTAAGGGGGTGCAGATGAAGAAATACAAAATCATTTACGCCGATCCCCCTTGGAGATACGCGAGAAGCAAGGTACAGGGCGCAGCGGAAAAGCACTATCCCACTATGAGTATTGAGGAACTTTGCGCTTTACCCGTCAAAGAAATTGCGGATAAGGACTGTATTTTATTCCTATGGGCGACGTTCCCGCAGCTTAAAGAAGCGTTGCAGTTAATCAAGGCTTGGGGATTTACCTATAAATCCGTTGCCTTTGTATGGTTAAAGCAAAATCGGAAATCGCCCACTTGGTTTTATGGCTTGGGCTTTTGGACGCGAGGAAATGCGGAAATCTGCTTGCTTGCTACCAAAGGACACCCGAAGCGACAATCAAACAAGGTACATCAATTTATTATTTCCCCTGTTGAGCAGCACAGCAAAAAGCCGGATATAACGCGGGAAAAGATACTTGCCCTTATGGGCGACCTACCGCGTATTGAACTGTTTGCAAGGCAGCATACCCCTGGTTGGGACGTATGGGGAAATGAAATCAAAAGCGACATACGGTTTGCCGGAAAGGAGGTTTGAAATGGCGTATGTAACCGTCCCAAAGGATTTAACCAAAATCAAGAGCAAGGTAATGTTCAACCTTACCAAAAGACAATTACTCTGTTTCGGCGCGGCGGTGGCTATCGGGCTACCGCTATTCTTTTTGACAAAGGACAGCGCGGGAACGACAACGGCGGCTTTGTGCATGGTGCTTGCCATGCTGCCCATGTTCCTACTCGCTATGTACGAGAAGAACGGGCAACCGCTGGAAGTGATTATACGGCAATTTGTGGAAGTGAAGTTTCTTCGCCCCAAAGAGCGACCTTATCAGACCAACAATTTTTATACCGCCCTTGCGCGGCAGGAGCGATTAGATAAGGAGGTACGGGCGATTGTCAAAGGAAAAGGGAAAGACCCAAAACAAAAAGCGTAAACTTACGCGGCAGGAAAAGAAACAGATCGACGCGCTTATCCGGCAGTCAAAGGGCGACGGGAAGCCCCATACGGCGCAGGACAGCATACCGTTTGAACGAATGTATAAGGACGGGATTTGCCGCCTTGCAAACGGGCGGTATTCCAAGTGCATTGAGTTTGAAGATATTAACTATCAGCTTGCGCAGCCGGACGACAAGACCGCCATTTTTGAAGCCCTTTGCGATATGTATAACTCTTTTGACGCTTCTATCAGTGTGCAGCTTTCCTTAATCAGCCGCCATGCGAACAAGGAGGATTTCAAGAGCAGTATCACGATTGCCCCACAGAATGACGACTTTGACAGTATCAGAGCCGAATACACCGAAATGCTGCAAACACAGCTTGAACGCGGCAACAACGGGCTTATCAAGACAAAGTTTCTCACCTTTACCATTGAAGCAAAAGATATTAAATCGGCGCGGGCGCGGCTTGCCCGTATCGAAACGGACACCCTCAACCATTTTAAGGTGATCGGCGCGGCGGCGCGGGTATTGGACGGGAAGCAGCGGCTTGAAGTGCTGCATGGGCTTTTCCACCCGGACGGGGAACGCTTCAACTTTGCGTGGGAATGGCTACCCGTAAGCGGCCTTTCCGTCAAAGACTTTATTGCCCCGTCCTCTTTCCGTTTTGGCGACGGGCGAATGTTTCAAATGGGCGGGAAGTTTGGCGCGGTTTCCTTTTTGCAGATTGCCGCGCCGGAACTTTCAGACCGTATGCTTGCCGACTTCATGGAAGCGGAAAACGGGATTGTCGTCAATCTGCACATTCAGAGTATCGACCACAACGAAGCGATCAAGACGATCAAGCGGAAAATCACCGACCTTGACCGTATGAAAATCGAGGAACAGAAAAAGGCAATCCGCAGCGGCTACGATATGGATATAATTCCGTCCGACCTTGCCACCTACGGCGGCGAAGCGAAAAACCTTTTGCGGGATTTGCAGAGCCGGAACGAGCGAATGTTTTTGCTTACGCTGTTAGTTTTGAATGTGGCAGACACAAAGCAGAAATTGGACAACGACGTATTTCAGGCCGCAAGTATCGCACAGAAATACAACTGTATGCTCACCCGCCTTGACTACCGGCAGGAACAGGGGCTTATGTCCTCTATCCCATTGGGCGAAAACCTAATCCAAATCCAGCGGGGCTTGACGACTTCCAGCACCGCCATTTTCGTCCCCTTTACGGTACAAGAGCTGTTCCAAAGCGGCGAAGCGTTGTATTACGGCTTAAACGCATTATCGAATAACATGATTTTGTGCGACAGGAAAAGGCTGAAGAACCCTAACGGCTTGATACTCGGCACACCCGGCAGCGGCAAGAGTTTTTCGGCAAAGCGCGAGATCACCAACGCTTTTCTCATTACCGCAGACGATATTATCATTTGCGACCCGGAAGCGGAATATTACCCCCTTGTGGAACGGCTGAAAGGGCAGGTTATCAAGGTTTCGCAGAACAGCACGCAGTACATTAACCCGATGGATATAAACCTCAATTACAGCGAGGGCGACACGCCCATAGCCTTAAAGAGCGATTTTATCCTTTCCTTTTGCGAGTTGATTATGGGCGGCAAAAACGGGCTGGAAGCGGTTGAAAAGACTTTGATTGACCGCGCCGTTATCAGCGTGTACCGCAGCTACCTTGCAGACCCGAAGCCGGAGAATATGCCGATTTTGGGCGACCTCTACAATGAAATCAAGAAGCAGCCGGAAAAGGAAGCGCAGCGTATCGCGTCGGCATTGGAACTCTATGTAAATGGCAGTTTGAACGTGTTTAACCACCAAACAAACGTTGACATTCACAACCGCCTTGTCTGCTTTGATATTAAAGAACTCGGCACCCAGCTACGAAAACTCGGTATGCTCATTGTCCAAGATCAAGTTTGGAACAGAGTTACCATAAACCGCAGCGAAGGCAAGGCGACGCGGTACTATATCGACGAGTTTCATTTGCTGCTCAAAGAGGAACAGACCGCAGCGTACAGCGTTGAGATTTGGAAGCGTTTTAGAAAATGGGGCGGTATTCCGACAGGTATCACCCAAAACGTGAAAGATTTGTTATCGTCCCGCGAGGTGGAGAACATTTTTGAAAACAGCGATTTTGTGTATATGCTCAACCAAGCCCAGGGCGACAGGGAAATCCTTGCAAAGCAGCTTAACATTTCGCAGCAGCAAATGACCTATGTAACCCATTCCGACGCGGGCGAGGGGCTTATCTTCTATGGCAACGTGATTTTGCCCTTTATTGACCGTTTCCCGCAAGATACGGAACTCTATCGTGTAATGACGACCAAACCCGGCGAGGTGTCGGCATGAGGATAGAAATGGACAAAATCTATTGCGGCGACAGCTTGCAGGTGCTTCAAACCTTGCCGGAAAATGCAGTTGATTGTTGCGTAACGTCCCCACCCTACTATGCCTTGCGGGACTACGGCGCAGACGGGCAGATCGGACGGGAAGCAACGCCGGAGGAATATGTTTCCCGTATTACGGCGGTATTCCATGAGGTAAAGCGGGTGCTTACGCCGGAGGGTACTTGTTGGCTGAATATCGCGGACACTTATTGCGGCACAGGCAGCAAAGCCGACCACCAAGACCCCAAATACCCCAAAGGCAGGAACGGGCAGCAAGTGGCGTTTAACCACCGCGCCCCCGGCTGCAAGCCCAAAGATTTAATTGGTATTCCGTGGCTTGTAGCCCTCGCCTTGCGGGGCGACGGTTGGTATTTGCGCAGTTCTATCATTTGGCACAAAACAAACCCCATGCCGGAAAGCACGCGGGACAGGCCGACCCGCTGCTATGAATATGTGTTTCTGCTTACCAAGTCAAAGAAGTATTATTACGATTGGCAAGCAGTAGCCGAGCCGATAGCCCCCACAACGGCGGGGCGGCTGAAAAGCGGAGTTAGCAAAGGAAATAAGTATAACGTTACTGTTCCGGGGCAAAACCAACCGCAGAAAATCAACCGCCCCCGCGAAAAGGGCGCATACGCCGACGAGTTGATTTCTCCCGTCCGCAGCCGCCGCAACGTTTGGCAGATTAACAATGTCGGCTATCATGGCGGGCATTTCGCAGCGTTCCCGCCGAAACTTGCGGAAACGTGCATTTTGGCGGGCTGTCCCATCGGCGGGATTGTCCTTGACCCCTTTTTCGGCAGCGGCACGACGGGCATGGTAGCAAAACGGCTTAACCGCCGCTATATCGGCATTGAGTTAAACCCCGACTATTGCGAACTTGCAAAACAGCGGATTGGAGGTGATGAAGATTGAGCAAGGAACTGAAAGCCCCCGACAAGGTAACGCAAAAAATGACCCGCGACGGTGCGGTTGCGGAAAACCTCACGACGGGCGAAACGTCCAGTATCAGCGAAAGGCCGCAGGAAGAAAACTATTCAGCCCCCGCAGGGGTGGCAGCGGAAAAGGTTGTGCAGCATATCGGCGCAGAGATTGAGCGACACGCAGCAAAAGGCGCGGAGAAAAAAGCCCTTGACGCGACGCAGCCTAAAACCCATTCTTCCCGCTTGCAGTTTTCCGAAGCGGAACGGGCAACGCCGGAACTTCAAAAAGCGATCAAGAAATCGGATAAGGCGGCAGACTGTTTAGACGCAGCGCGGGCGGCTATCCCCAAGCAGACCAAAATCAAGAAAGAGCGCGTTTTTGACGAAGCGAAAGGCAAGGCAAAGACGCGCCTTTCCTTTGAAAAGACGGATAAGCCCCCAAACGGCAAGTTGCGGCATAACCCCTTATCCCGTCCGGCACAGGAGTTAAACAGTACCGTACATGGGAAAATCTACGAGGTAGAGAAAGAAAACGTCGGTGTGGAAAGCGGGCACCGGGTAGAACTTGCCGGAGAGAAAGCGGGCGGCATGGCGGCGCGGGCAGTTAAGGGCGGCATACGCCGCCATAAGCTGAAACCCTACCGGGCAGCGGCGGCAGCGGAAAAACAAGCGGTAAAGGCAAACGCAGATTTTCTCTATCAAAAGGCGTTGCACGATAACCCCGCGCTTGCGCACTCCAACCCCATTTCCCGTTTTTGGCAGAAGCAGCGCATTAAAAAGCAGTATGCAAAAACGCTGAAAGCGGGCGGCAAAGCGAAAAAAACCGCTGAAGCCACCGCAAAGGCGGCGAAGAAAACCGCGCAGGAAACCAAACGGGCGACGTTCTTTGTTGTCCGGCATTGGAAAGGCTGCTTGATTGTGGGCGGGATTGCCTTTATCGTGCTGCTGCTTTTCGGCGGGCTGTCCTCTTGCTCCCTCTTTGGCGGCAACAGCGGCAGCGGCTTGATTGCGTCGTCCTATCTCTCCGAGGACGCGGATATAACGGGCGCGGAAAGCGCGTATGCCGCTATGGAAGCCGAGTTACAAGATATGCTGGACAATATCGAAAGCGAATACCCCGGCTATGACGAATACCGGGTAAACGCGGACGAGATCGAGCATGACCCCTATGTGCTAATTTCTATCCTTTCCGCGTGGCATGAGGGCGTGTTTACACTCGATGAAGTGCAAAGCACCCTTGAAATGCTCTTTGAGAAACAGTATATCTTGACGGTCGAGGAAGAAGTACAGGTACGCTACCGCACCGAAACAAGGACGGACAGCGAGGGCAACCCCTATACGGTTGAAGTCCCCTATAACTATTACATTCTTCATGTGGATTTGGAAAACTTCAACCTCTCCCATGTCCCCGTTTACATCATGGGCGAAGAACAGCTATCCATGTACGCTATGTATATGTCGTCGCTGGGAAACAGACCCGACCTTTTCCCGCAATCCGGCTATGTGTCTAAATACTATGAAAACCCGCCCGCCGATTATGAAGTACCCGCCGCGCTGCTGGGTTCCGATGAAAAGTTTGCGCGGCTCATGGAGGAAGCAGATAAATACGTCGGTTTTCCCTATGTGTGGGGCGGCAGCACCCCGGAAACCTCTTTTGATTGCAGCGGCTTTGTGAGTTATGTGTTGACGAACAGCGGCCTATACAATACGGGCAGACTTGGGGCGCAAGGGCTTTACAACATCTCAACCCCTGTTTCTAACCCGCAGCCGGGGGATTTGGTGTTCTTTACGGGTACATACGACACCCCCGGCGTTTCCCATGTGGGGATTTATGTGGGCGAGGACGGGGACGGAAGCCCCGTCATGCTGCATTGTGGCGACCCTATCCAGTATTCAAAGCTGGACACCAGCTATTGGCAATCCCACTTTTACGCCTACGGGCGGTTAAATTACAATTAAAAGGAGTTGAAAAATGAATATTGTATCTTTTGGCGGCGGCACGAATAGTGCCGCCTTACTTATTGGCCTATACAAGCACAAAATCCCGATTGACCTTATCACCTTTGCCGATACGGGCGCGGAACACCCGCATACCTATCAATTTATCGAGATAATCAATCAATGGCTTGCGGAACACGGTATGCCGCAGATTACCGTTGTGCAGTATGTTGACCGCTACGGCAACCGCCTATCTCTTGAAACCGAGTGCTTGCGCTCTCATACGCTCCCGTCGATTGCCTACGGGCATAAGCGTTGTTCGCAGAAACACAAAATCGCACCGCAGGAAAAGTTTTGCAACCACTATGCGCCTTGCCGCGAAGTATGGCAGCGCGGCGAGAAAGTCAACCGCTATATCGGCTATGACGCGGGAGAAGTGAAACGGTATGAACATTCCCGCAAGTACAACGAAGCCGACAAAAAATATCATAACCGCTACCCCCTCATTGAAGAATGGGGCTGGAACAGGGACGATTGTATCCGGGAAATCAAAGCGGCAGGATTGCCGCAGCCGGGTAAATCGTCCTGTTTCTTTTGTCCGAGCATGAAGAAACAAGAGATTTTATATCTCAAAGAACACTATCCCGATCTATTTAACCGGGCGGCGACTTTGGAAGAAAACGCTATGCCCTATCTTAAAACCGTTAAGGGATTGGGGCGCAGCTATTCATGGAAAGAACAGTTTGGAAAGGAGTAAATGACTATGGCGAACACGAAACTTGACCGTATCGAAAGGGATATTGAGAAAACGAGGGCAAAAATCCTTGAACAGCAAAAGAAGCTGAAAGACCTTGAAGCGCAGAAAGTCGAGGAAGAAAACGCGCAGATCGTGCAAATGGTAAAGGCGGTACACCTTGACGGGACGCAGCTTGCCGCGTTCCTCTCCGCTTACGCCAGCGGCGAAATCACCTTGCCGCAGCCGGAAGCCACTTACCCCGCCGAACAGGAGGACAACGACAATGAAGAATAAAAAGATAATCCGAAAGTTTACCGTATTGCTTGCCGCACTGGTTATCATGTGCGGCTTTTCTGTTACCGCTTATGCGGGCGGTGGCGATGAAAGCGACGACACGCCTACCCCCGTAACCGAGGAAACCCCCGCGCCGGAAACCGAGCCGGAAGAAACGACGGGCGGCTATGAGCCGCAGCCCCTTACCCCGGACGGGAATATGTCCCTTGTGGACGATATAACGGGTGAAGCGTCCGGCGACAAGCAGTTTATCACCGTCGTTACCAAAAGTGGCAACTATTTTTACATCATCATTGACCGCGCCGAGGACGGGGAAAATACCGTCCATTTCCTTAACCAAGTGGACGAAGCGGATTTAACCGCCCTTATGGAGGACGGGCAGACCGAAGCCCCCGTTTGTAGCTGCACCGATAAATGCGTTGCCGGAAGCGTCAACACCGCTTGCCCGGTTTGCAGCGTCAACATGAGCGAGTGCGCGGGTGTGGAAGCCGAGCCGGAGCCGGAAGAAACCGAGCAGCCGCCGGAAGAAGAAAAAGGCGGCGGCATGGGTATTCTGCTTGTCGTGCTGCTTGTTGCCGCAGCGGGCGGCGGCGCGTTCTACTACTTTAAGATTTTGAAGCCCAAAAAGGACGCGGCGAAAGGCAGCAGCAGCCTTGACGACCTTGATTTTGACGAGGACGACGAGGAAACGGAAGTAGTCGAAACCGAACAGACCGAGCAGGAGGACGATAATCTATGAAACTTGTAATTGCAGAAAAACCGAGCGTCGGGGCGGCGATTGCCGCCGTTATGGGCGCGAATGAAAAGCGCAGCGGATATTTTGAGGGCGGCGGCTACCTTGTGTCGTGGTGTATCGGGCATTTGATTAGCCTTGCAGACGCGGCGACCTACAATGAACAATTCCGTAAATGGAAGTACGACGATCTTCCCATTGTCCCGCAGGAGTGGCAGTTTATTGTTGCCAGCGGCAAGGAGCAGCAGTTTTCCATTCTCAAAGACCTTATGCACCGCAGCGACGTTACCGAGATTATCAATGCTTGCGACAGCGGGCGCGAGGGGGAACTCATTTTCCGCTTTGTCTATGAACAGGCGAATTGCAAAAAGCCCTTTTCCCGCCTTTGGATTAGCAGCATGGAAGCAAGTGCAATCCGCGAGGGCTTTTCAAATCTCAAAGACGGGCGCGGCTATGACAACCTCTATCAATCCGCGCTTTGCAGAGCAAAGGCCGATTGGCTCATTGGCATTAACGCGACCCGCCTTTTCTCTATCCTCTACCATAAAACATTGAATGTCGGCAGAGTGCAAACGCCCACCCTTGCTATGCTGGTAAACCGCGACTATGCAATCAGCAGCTTTAAGAAAGAGAAATATCATGTCGTCCGGCTGGACGTTGGCGGCGTTGCCGCCCTTTCCGAAAGGCAGGACGACGAAGCGGCGGCGCGGCAGATGAAAGCGGCTTGCGAGAAATCGCAGGCCGTTTGTACTTCCCTTAAAAAAGAGAAAAAGACCGCAGCCCCGCCGAAACTGTTTGACCTCACCGCCTTGCAGCGGGAAGCAAACCGTTTGTATGGGTTTACGGCGAAACAGACCCTTGACTATGCGCAAGCCCTTTATGAAAAACGGCTTTTGACCTATCCCCGCACCGACAGCAAATATATCACTTCCGATATGGAGGGCAGCACAAAGGAACTTATCACCGGCCTTTGCGCTGCTCTCCCCTTTATGCAGGGCGTGAAGCTGCAAGCCGACCTTGCGAGGATTTGCGACAACAGCAAAGTAACCGACCATCACGCCATTTTGCCGACAGCGGAGTTTGTGAAAACGGGCTTTTCTTCCCTTGCCGAAAGTGAGAAAAAGCTAATGACCCTTGTGTGCGCAAAACTGCTTTGCGCCGTTGCCGCGCCCTATGAGTATGAAGCGGTTACGGCGGTTTTCACTTGCGGCGGCTATACCTTTACCGCAAAGGGCAGGACGACGCTTTGCGAGGGTTGGCGCGAGATTGAAAGACTATCCCGCGCCGCGTCCGGGGAACAGGACGAGGACGCAGAGCCGGAAGCGGTTTTACCCCCGCTTGCCGAGGGGCAGACCTTTGACAATCCGGCAGCGGAGATCTCCGAACGTTACACGCAGCCCCCAAAGGCATTTACCGAAGATACGTTACTTTCGGCTATGGAGAGTGCGGGAAAGGAGGACACGCCGGAGGACGTGGAGCGCAAAGGGTTAGGCACCACCGCGACGCGGGCGGGTATCATTGAAAAACTCATTAGCGCGGGCTTTGCCGAGCGCAAGGGCAAAAAGCTAATCCCCACAAAGGACGGGTATAACCTTGTCGCTATTCTGCCCGACAGCCTTACGTCCCCGCAGCTTACGGCAGAATGGGAAACGCGCCTTACCGGGATTGCAAAGGGCAGCGACAGCCCCGCCGACTTCATGCGCGGGATTGAGGAAATGACAGCGGGGCTTGTCAAGACCTATTCCGCGATTTCCGAGGATAAAGCGAAGCTGTTTACCCCGCAGCGGGAAGCAATCGGCACTTGCCCCCGTTGCGGCGCGGCGGTTTACGAGGGCAAGAAAAACTTTTACTGCTCCGACAGGGCTTGCAGCTTTGTGATGTGGAAGAATGACCGCTTTTTTGAGCAGCGCAAAAAGGCTTTCACAAAGGCGATTGCCGCCGCCCTTTTGAAAGACGGAAAGGTAAAAATCAAAGGTATGTACTCGACCAAGACGGGAAAGACCTTTGACGGAGTTGTGCTGCTTGCCGACACAGGCGGCAAGTATGTAAACTTCCGCGTCGAGCAGAACCGAAAATGATAAGGCTTGATGAAAAGCAATACCGCGCCGTAAAGAAAATGACCCGCGCCGCTTGTGCAAACAACGATTGCGGGAATTGTCTGCTGCTGGACGACGGGGAAACTTGCGTTTGTGTGCAGAGTATCAGCTATTCGCTGCTATGCCGCTATTTCCGCGAAGCGGTATTACCCGCCGACAGGCAGCTTTGCGAACAGATCACCCGCAGCGGGGAAACCGATTTGAAGCGTTGCGCGGTATGCGGCAGCACGTTTGCGGCGGGCAGCAACCGGGCGAAATACTGCCCCGATTGCGCGGCAAAGATACGCCGCAGACAGAAAGCCCAAAGCGAGAGAAACAGGCGTTTACGGATAAAAACAACTACATAGCAAGCACAGCAAACGAGTACCCGTTTGCGAGAAATGCCCGCGCTTCCCATAGAGAGCGCGGGCATTTTGCTTGTTGGGATAGTCCCAAACCCTTATATGACCGAGAAAGGACGTGATGAAAGAATATGCCGTATTCCTCATACGACCATGACAAATTAGAAGCCGCCGAAACCATGCGGATAGAACGCCGGATATATTTTGAAGCAAAGGACAGGGAGATTGCCCCTTATGCTTCCTTGCCGATTGCGCAGCTACTTTCCATGCGCAGCGAAAGCGCGGCGGCAGAACAGGCGATTTTTGACGACCTTAAAGAACGCGCCGCCGCATGGGAAGAACAGGCGGGAAGAACGCTTTTGCTGGATAAAACACTTGAATATGTGAGAACGCCGCACGTCCAGCACACCGCTAACGAGTGGCAGACCACCGAGCATAACCGCCATATTCGCAGCAACCGGGTATATCAGATGAATTACTACATTTACGAGAATACCCGCTACGACAAAGAAGCGCAGAAATCTATCCCGTATTCATGGACGCTTACATGGAGCGTGCGCACCAACAGCCCAAGCAGAACCCAAGCGAAGATTGCCGGACAAGATAGAAAGGTTTTCACCGACAAGGCAGCTATGGAAAAGTATCTGAATGGGCGTATCAAAGCGTATGACCGCTTGTTTACGGAAATCTCCCCGCCTATCCCGCAGGAGTACGCCGACTATTTCAAAGTAAACGGTATGCTCATGCCGGACTACACCATAGAGGGCGAAGAACCCCCGCAGCAGCAACAGGCGGCAGCTATCCCCGAAAATACCGGGCAGGAAAAGGAGCGTGAACACATGAGCGAACAGTTTTCTATTATGATAGGCAACCGCAGCCGCTTTGACGCGGGCGACCCCGGCGGCTATTGGTTGGATATGCCCGCCACAAAGGAGCAGTTGCACGAAGCTATGCGGAACGTCGGCATTACCGCCGACAACCCGCAGGATTTTTCCATTCGCGGCTATTCCGACGACCCGGAGAAACATATTGCCTTGCCTTATGAAATGGTATGCGCCGCCGACGTGGACGAACTCAATTTTCTTGCGGCGCGGCTCGAACAGCTTGACCCCGCCGAGGTTGGCAAGCTGAACGCAGCTTTGCAGCAGAAAAACGGGCTTGCAAATATTGGACAGGTAATTGACTTCACCTACAACGTGGATTTTTACGTCCATATCCCCGAAGTACATAACTACCACGATTTGGGCGACTATTACTTAAATCAATCCGGCATGGTACAAATGCCCGAAGAATGGAAAGGCGGCATTGACCTTTCTACTTTTGGCAGGAACGCTGCCGCGCAGGAAAAAGGCGCGTTTACCGAGTACGGCTATATCGTGGAAAGCGGCGACGAGTGGGAACGGCAGTTTGAGGGGCGCGAAGTGCCGGAAGAATACCGCATTATGAGTTACCCGCAGCCGGAGCGCGGCGAACAGGACAAAGCCTATATGGACGCAGCCGAAACGCAGCAAGCAGACGCACAGGCCGCAGAGCCGCAGCAGCCCCGCCCCGTCGTCCCCATTATCCTTACTTCCGAAAAGCCCGCCGAAAAGGTAAAGGAGATCACCGCGCGTTTGGAACAGGGCGTACAGGCGATTTTTGACAGCGACCGCTACAAAGAGTTTCTAACCGCTATGTCAAAGTTCCATGATTATAGTTTGAATAACACTATCCTAATTGCTATGCAGGGCGGCAATTTGGTAATGGGCTTCCGTCAATGGGAAAAGGAGTTTGACCGCCATGTAAAGAAAGGCGAGAAAGGCATTAAAATCTTTGCCCCCGCGCCCTACAAGGTGAAAAAGCTGGTTGATAAAATCGACCCCGAAACGAGAAAGCCCATGCTTGACCGCGAGGGAAAAGTGGTAAAGGAAGAAAAGGAAATCACCGTCCCCGCCTTTAAGGTTATAACCGTCTTTGATATTTCGCAGACCGAGGGCAAGGAGTTTCCCGACCTTTCCGTTAAACCGCTGCTTGCCGATGTGGAGCAGTACGAGGATTTTTTCGCCGCCCTTGAAAAAGCGTCCCCCGTCCCGATTGCATTTGAGCAGATCACAAACGGCGCAAATGGGTATTTCAGTTTGACCGACAAGCGTATTGCAATCAAAGAGGGCGTGAGTGAATTACAGGCGGTAAAGACCGCCATTCACGAAATCGCGCATGCGAAGCTGCACGACGTAGACTTAAACGCCCCGCCGGAGCAGCAAAACCGCGTTGACCGCCATACCTGCGAGGTAGAAGCGGAAAGCGTCGCTTATACGGTTTGCCAGCATTTCGGCCTTGATACTTCCGATTACTCTTTCGGCTATGTGGCTGGTTGGAGCAGCGGCAAGGAAATGACCGAGTTAAAAGCGTCCCTTGAAACAATACAGACCACCGCAAAGGAACTCATTACCGAGATTGAGGGGCATTTTACCGAGTTGCAGCAGCAGCGGCAAGCCGAGCAGGAGCAGGGCGATACCTTTTCCATTTATCAGTTAAAGCGCGGGGACGAAACAAGGGACTTGCGCTTTGAGCCTTATGACCGTCTGCAAGCGGCTGGACTTACCATTGACCGGGTAAATTATGAACTCGTCTATACTGCACCGCTTACAAAGGATATGACGCTGGGCGACATTTGGGAAAGGTTTAATATCGACCACCCCGCCGACTTTAAGGGGCATAGCCTTTCCGTTTCCGACATTGTTGTGCTTCATCAGAACGACGAGGACACCGCCCACTATGTAGACAGTATCGGTTTTCAGCAAGTGCCGGAGTTTTTGCAGGAGCAGCAGACCCCCGTATTTGACAAGCTGCCGCCCGAACAGCAGCAAGCCTTGTCCGACACCGTACAAGACACTTTGCAAATGCTGGTTGACGCAGACAAGCGGATTTATGGCGACGTTACGGGCAAGACCCTTGAAGCAATCGCGGCGCAAGGATATTCCTACAAGGACGGGCAGCTTGAAAAGCAGCAGCCGGAAGCGACCCCCGACAGCCTTTTGACGGGTGAAACCGTTAGAACGCCGAGGGGCAATTTTCATATTACCGATATGAGCCGTGAACAGATCGAAGCGGCGGGATTTGGTTTTCACCATGCGTCGGAGGACGGGAAGTATCTCATTATGGGGAATGGCACACAGGCTTATGCCATAGCCGCCGAGCAGCCGCAGCGGGATAATCCCTTAAAGCACGTCGAGGACACCATAGAGCAGAACGACAACAATTTTGACGGGCTTATCAACAATACGCCGCAAACGCCCACCGTTGCAGATTTTGAGCAGCGGGCAAAGGCGGGGGAAGCGATTTCCGTTACCGACCTTGCAAAAGCGGTAAAAGCCGAGAAACGGGAACAGCCGCAGAAAAAACCGTCCATTTTGAAGAAGCTGGACGAATACAAGAAACAGGCGGCGCAGCAGCCGAAAGATAAACAGAAAGAGCATAAAAAGGATTTGGAGGTTTGATAGCATGAATACCCGCTTTACCATTGAGGAAGAAAACATTGTTGCGATCTACGCCGAGGACAGCCGGGAAACAACGCTTGAAAATATCCTTGCCGCCATGCCCTACATGGACGAGGATATGCGCCAGCTTGCCGCCGCAGCGGTGAACAAGCTGCAAGCCATGACGGACAGCGAGTTTTCCGAAAGGGAGTTTATCTTGACCGACGAGGAATAGCCCATAGAGAACAGGGGCGCGGTTGCCGATTTCCGGCACCGCGCCCCTGTTCTTTTTTTATATGGCTTTAGCCAGTTAAGCGTGATGGAGTTTTTCGTGTTCCGAAAAATGTAGGCACGCTTAACAAAAAACCA
>NZ_SPHM01000062.1:0-14534 GCF_005844125.1 Pseudoflavonifractor sp. BSD2780061688st1 E11 | reverse complement strand
ATTATGCAGTTACAACTTCATAAAGTTTTCAATGTGCAGTTACAACTTCAATGTTGCAGTAAGGATTTCAATTAACCATAGCTTGCACGAATGATAGAATGTATAATCAAAAGCTATGTCCCATTATAATGAATAGGTATTTGCTATTGTGGCGGCAGAAGACTATACTGATATCAGAAACAGAATTAGAGATAGGAGTGAAGCACTGTGAGGAAACAGGTTCATTCACCACCGGACAGCGAAGCGGTAATTCAGAACCTGATCGATGCCGGGTGTGATGACAAATTGGTAGAAGAATTTCTCTCACTGGAAGAATCCGGCCAGACCGGAAAACAGCTGACATTACTGTCAAAGCACCGTCAGAAGCTGCTGGACCGGGTGCATGTGGAAGAAAGACGGATCTACTGTCTCGATTATCTTGTATATGAAATTCAAAAACAGCAGAAGAAAAATTAGTTTTGCAGGAGGTATCAGTATGAAAACAATGAACGAAGAAGTATTCAGCAAAGAAAACGTATTTGGAAAAGGACAGTCAAACACAGCCTACGCACAGTATTTTATCGGAGAATCTTTCCTGAATCCGCTGACTTCAGCAGGCTCTCCGGCAGTCGGACTTGCGAATGTCACATTTGAACCGGGATGCCGGAATAACTGGCATATCCACCATGCTGACAAGGGCGGCGGGCAGATTCTGATCTGCACAGCAGGAGAAGGATGGTATCAGGAAGAAGGAAAAGAAGCAGTCAGCCTGGTACCGGGTACTGTTATCACCATTCCGGCAAACGTAAAACACTGGCATGGAGCAAAGGCAGACAGCTGGTTCAGCCATATAGCAATGGACGTACCGGGAGAAAATGCTCAGAATGAGTGGTGCGAATCTGTAACAGATGAAGAGTACGCAAAACTCGGCTAATAAAACGAAGTAAAGAACTTTAGAAACAAATAAAAAGCTGTGAATGACCCGAAATGGGATTCACAGTTTTTTCCTGTTTATAGAATTATTTTGCAGCGTTATAAAGATAATGTAACAGTTACATTGTCATCTCCAAGGATCTGCTTCAGCTCTTTTGTCGAAATATGATCGATCGTGCCCAGCCGTGCAAAATTCCAGCTGTTTCTGTCGTAATAGATGACAAACTCAAAAAACTTAAAATAAACAGTGTATAACAGTTGACAACAGTTATATACTGTTCTATACTGTTTATTAAGAAGAGGAGGAACCAGATGAAACTGATAATTAACAGTTCTTCCATGATTCCGATTTATGAACAGATTGTAGAACAGATTAAAGGGATGATTCTTAACGGTACATTACAGGAGAATGACATCCTGCCCTCGGTCCGAAGTCTTTCCAAAGACTTGAAGATCAGTGCCCTGACAGTGAAGAAAGCGTACGATTCTCTGGAACAGGAAGGGCTCACCGTGACGATTCACGGCAAGGGAACATTTGTTGCAGCTGCCAATCAGGAACTGATGAAAGAAGAGCAGCGCAAAGAAGTAGAAGCCGATTTTGAACTGGCCATTCAAAAAGGCAGACGCTACGGCATGGAAGATATGGAATTTCGGGAGATTTTAGAACTCATTTTGGAGGAATAGGCTATGTTAAAAGTAAATAAGATCGAAAAGAATTACAAGAATTTTCACCTGGACTGCACGATGGAAGTCCCGGCCGGATGCATTACCGGTCTGATTGGGGAAAATGGGGCGGGCAAAAGCACGACCTTTAAGGCAATCGAAAATCTGATTTTTCTGGATGGTGGAAGCGTGGAGCTGTTTGGGAAACCACACGATCAGCTGACCGCCGAAGAAAAACAGAAAATCGGCGTGGTTTTATCCGGAAGTACTTTTTCCGACGTCTATATGATCAAAGATGTGGTGAAGATTCTGGAAGCAGTATATCCGGATTTTGAAAAGGAGAAATTCCTTTCCCTTGTGGAGCGGTTTCGTCTCCCTCAGGATCAGAAGCTCAAGGAATTTTCCACCGGTATGAAGGCGAAACTCAAACTGTTTATCGCCCTGTGCCACAATGCCAGTCTTCTGATTCTCGATGAGCCGACCGCCGGCATGGATGTGGTTGCAAGGGATGAGGTCCTGACACTCCTCAGAGAATATATGGAGGAGGACGAAAGCCGCGCGATTCTGATCAGTTCCCATATTTCCGGGGATCTGGAAGGGCTTTGTGATGATATTTACATGATCCATGAAGGCCGGATTGTCCTGCACGAAGATACAGACCGTCTGCTTAGCTCCTACGGACTTTTAAAGATGACGGAAGAACGTTTCAGGACAGTCGACCGCAGCCATCTTCTCAAAAAGAAGAAAGAGTCCTACGGGTACAGCTGCCTGACGGATGAAATTCGGTACTACATGGAAAATTATCCGGACATCACGGCAGAAAAAGGAAGTATTGATGAAATCATTATGATGACAGTAAAGGGGGAAGCAGTATGAAAGGATTGTTAGTAAAAGATTTATGTCTGATGCGTGAACTGAAAAAAATGGTGCTTATCATTGTCTTTGTTTCCGCTATTTTCGTATTCAGCGGAACTGATCAGGCTTTCCTGACCGGATATGTTATCATTCTCAGTGCATTGATTGCAGGAATGACTCTCAGCTACGATGAGATGAACGGCGGTATGGCATTTCTGATGACCCTGCCTTACAGCAGAAAACAGTATGTGGCAGAAAAATATCTGATCGGACTGCTGATTATTGCCCTCGGTGTCGTTTATGCCCTGGCTCTGGCAGTCATTCAGAACCTGACGGGCGGCGGCGCTGACATGAAGACGACACTGCTCACGACAGCGGTATGTGCGTTCGTTGGGGTTATCATGCTTGCATTTTCCCTTCCTGCGGATCTGAAGTTTGGAGCGGAAAAGGGACGGGTTATGCTGATCTTCGGTTTCATGATTGTCTTTTTCGGAATTTTCTTTGGATTCCGGATTCTGGAAAATAATTTTCCGGATCAGCAGGCAGCCATAATCCGCTGGCTGAATGAGGCCCTGATGAGCAGATATATCTATCCGGGATGCATCATCCTTGGGATTGTTGTCCTTGGAATTTCCTTCCTGCTTGCGTGCCGGATTCTGGAGAAAAAAGAATTTTAATTTGAAGATCACAGTCGAAGAGGAAACTGTTTCTTGTCCATCTGAAAAAGAACTTGCTCAAATGAAAGAAGACAATGACTTACGCGAGGCTCAGGGAACTTCTGTTTTGACATCTTCGACTTATCAGATCGGTGAGATCATCGAGAACAAAGAAGTACAGGAAGCGACTGGAGAAAAGATTCAATATCAGGTAGAGGAAATCCGTGTACAGGATCAGATTGATATGAAAGAATTTTCGGAAGAATATTTTATCCCGGATTTTGAATCAAAAATAAAATCATGGCTGAATGAAGATGGTACTTTGAAAGAACATGAGAGATATCCGCTCAAAGAAAATGGAACGCCAGATCAGACAAACGCAGAAAAAGTACAGGGACAGTTTGTCGTAGTCCACGTGAAAGCAAAAAATGCAGGAGAAGATGCCGTGGATACTATGCTTGCACCGCTTCTGTATACATATGAGCAGCAAGTCAACAACACGTTACAGCAGGTATATCGTTATACTAACGCATCTGAATCTTATCAGTTTTTGAGCGGAGAGATGCCGGTTTATCAGAACATTCAGGAGAATACAGAAAACGAAAAACAGCACATATTTTTCAAAGAGCTCCAATCGGGAGAAGAAGCAGAATATACATTGATCTATGTCATTGATAAAGATCAGGTACAGGATGCATATTTACAGTTCTTTGAAGGTGCAGGACTAGTGAAAGTAGAGAAATAAAACTTAGAAAGAAAAAGCCGGAAAATCCATTTTATGGAGCATTTCCGGCTTTTTCTATTCTGAACGTTATATTTGCATCGGATTACTACTTGCCTGGAGGGCTGTTTTATTTTACTGTGTATCCAGTTTTTCCCTCAAAACCACAGCCTTAGATGCGCTTCTTCGGCGTTCATCGCTTAATTTGGCATAGTGTTTCTTTGTCGTGTTGACGTCGGCATGACCAAGTACATCGGCCACCAGATAGATGTCTCCGGTTTCACGGTAGAGGGCAGTGCCGTAGGTGCTTCGCAGCTTATGCGGCGTAATGGTTTTGACCGAGACAGCGGAGCAGTATTTCTTTACCATTTTTTCCACTGCATCAACGCTGATCCGCTTTTTCTGGCCGGAGAGAAAAAGGGCGTCTTCATGGCCGGAGAGGGGAGTGATGCCGTTTCTCTGGAGCTCCAGATAGTCTTTCAGCGCTTTTTCCACTTCCTCACCGAAGTAGACGATCATTTCGTTTCCACCTTTCCGGATGATCCGGATGCCGTTGTTTTTAAAGTCTACATCAGCAATGTTCAGTCCTACAAGTTCAGAGACTCGAACACCTGTTCCGAGCAGGAGAGTAACGATTGCGATGTCACGGTATTTCTGTTTCTGATAATGATACAGTTTGACTCCGGTCAGATCATTTCCATAATTTTCAATATAATCAAGAAGCGCGGCGACTTCATCTGTATCAAGCTGTATGATCGCTTTTTCTTTGATTTTCGGCATATCGACCAGACGGACCGGATTGCTTGTTAACAGTTCGCGTTTGCAAAGATAATCATAGAAACTGCGCAGACAGGACATTTTCCTGGCGATTCCGGTACGGGAGTTGGTTTCGGTCCGGTTATCAGGCGTCTTATAGGCCTTGAGATATTCTTCAAATTCTTCAAAATCCACGGGCTTTAACATGGACAGATCCTCAATGGAAATATCGGAAAGCGCCTTGTCATGAAGCGTGGGATTTGTTTCCTGAAGAAACCGGAAGAACACGCGCAGATCATATGCGTATGACAATCTGGTTTTATCGGATGTTGTGGTTTCCTTGGCACGGAAATATTCCTTTACATAAGGAGGCAGTTCGGATAAAAATTCCCGAAGCCTCATGGTATTTTCAATTTTTACCTGTTCACGGTAAGTAGCAGGCTTAGCCATAAATAAAATCCTCCAAATTCTGTAAAAATGTTCCAGTTGCGGGCCGTTGGCCAAATTGGGGTTTCTGAGAGTAGTTTAACATAAAACAAAGGAAAAAGCCAGACTTTTTCGGATAAATCTGTATTTGTCCGCTAAACTAATTGTTCAGACAAACTGCTGTTTTGAGCTTGTTCAGAAGCCATGGACGTAAAAAAGCCATGAAAAATCATTTTACACAAAGTATGTAAAAAAGTTCTCATGGCTTTCAGTCTTCTTTTATTTTCTTATTCTACGGTTCATGGATTCCGAGAACTTCATCGACCGGTACTGAGAAAATGATTCCGTGTGCCTCGGTCTGTAATCCGCAGGCAGAACTGATTTCATTCATGATATAGGATTTTTTCTCTCTTGGCACAATGATCATGACAAATTCCTGTTCCTCCTGCATGGAAATTCCTAAAAACTGTACGACGGCTTCTGTTCCCCTTCTTCGTCCACGAATGACAGATCCTCCGCTTGCTCCCGCCTTTGTTGCGGCATCGATCACCTCGTCACTGAACCCTTCACGAACCGCCACCGTAATCATGGCATATGAAGTTTCGTTAATCATTTGCTGAACCTTCCTTTCTATATGAGCTTTTGCTATTTTTTCCTGTTCGGCACTAAGTAAGTTAAGCATGCTTGCCTGGACACCTGTGATCGGCAGCGTCAAGGCAATACCCTTCCCTTTCTTGCGGATCTCAAAGGTTTTTTCCAGCATTTCAAAGATTTCGCTGATTTTACTCTTTGGAATAAGTGCGGCCGTAATCACTCTCGTACTTCCGTCAAGACCGCAGATATCAAGAATCTCTGTTTTGGCCGTTCCCTGGGCGCGGAACTGGTAATAAATCGGCTGTTCTGCTTCCGTAAACAGATGATTGATGCTCTTGTCCGTGTCGGTATCTGTGATAATCAACAGCAGACGAAGTGCGAATAAATGTGGCGTCATACCTCTTCATCCTCCAATTCGATAATGGTATCTTCCAGAATGTGTTCCTGTGTTCTGGAAGTTTTTTTCAGTTTGTGTTCATATACAAGGCCCATGATCTGAATCGCGATCAAAGGTGCCAGGGCAACCAGGGCGACGACTCCAAACGCGTCTGTCACGACATTTCCTCCCAGTGCGGTACATGCGCCCATTGTCAGAGGGAGAAGAAATGTAGATGTCATCGGACCGCTTGCCACACCGCCGGAGTCAAATGCAATTCCTACAATGATCGGCTGAACACGGTAACTCATTCCAATAGCAAGAATGTATCCGGGAATCAGGATCCAGTAAACCGGAATTCCGGTCAGAACCCGGATCATTGCAAGCCCTACTGCTCCTGCTACTCCAATCGACAGACAGATGTTCATTTGTCCTCTTGTTACCATACCGTCCGTGATATCTTCTACCTGATGATTTAATAGCTGTACGGCAGGTTCCGCTTTTACAATATAATATCCGATCAGAATTCCTACCGGAATCAGAAGCCACTGGTAGGAATTCGAAACCATCTGCTCTCCCAGAAGATTTCCAACCGGAGCAAATCCGACATTGACTCCGACAAGGAACATGATCAGTCCAATAATCGTGTAGACAAAACCAATACACATTCTAAAAAGCTGCTTTCTGTGATATTTTTTTGTTGCCGCCTGAAACAGTACAAATACGGCAAGGATCGGAAGCATGCTGATGATCACCTCTTCCGTGTACTGTGGCAGTGCCCATAGAAATTGATCGATCACATCCCGTGTAGTTGTTACATCCGGAATGGTGACCGCTGTATAGACGGCGTCGGTCGGGTGATAAAAAATCCCAAGGAGCAGAACCATCAGAATCGGTCCGATACTGCTGAGAGCAATCAGGCCGAAGCTGTCATTGGCACTGTCTTTATCACTTCTGGCCGCTGACAGACCGATTCCAAGTGCCATAATAAAAGGTACGGTCATCGGTCCGGTCGTTACTCCGCCGGAATCGAACGCAACCGCAAGAAATTCACCGGGTGCTGCAAGGGCAACCCAAAACAGGAGAAGGTACATTAACGTCAACAGACGTGAAAGACTGATTTTAAACAGAATTCTAAGAACTGCAACGACAAGAAAAATACCTACCCCGACTGCGACTGTCAGTACGAGGACTCTGTTCGGAATTGATGCCACCTGGTTTGCCAGAACCTGAAGATCCGGTTCCGAAATGGTGATCAGAACACCCATCAGGAAGCATCCACCGACAATAAATAGAAGATTTCGTTTTTTGATAAGCTGTCCGCCGATGCCCTGTCCGAGCTGCGTCATGGAAATGTCGGCACCGAGCTGAAAGAATCCCATCCCGAAGATCAGGAATACCGCTCCGGCAAGAAAGAGGGAAAACGCTCCCACTTCCATCGGGATCAACAGAATACTCAAAAGCAGCACAATGACAGTGATCGGAAGGACGCTTGAGAGAGATTCTTTTACTTTTTCTCTGAGTTTTTCCATCATCAACCTCTTTTCTTTTTAGATTTTCATAAAGTCGCATACTCCTCTGCCAGAATACTGTAAACGGCCAGATCCACAATTCCCCGGTTATTCTTCCCGCCCTGACGAAGAGTCCCCTCATATGTCATGCGGCATTTCTGCATGACTTTTCCGGAGGCAGGATTCTCTGTATCGTGACAGGCTTCAATCCGGTTGACGCCCACCTGCTCAAAGAAAAAGCTTATAATGGCAGAAAGTGTCTCCGTCATAATTCCACGGTTCCACCAGGCACTTCCAAGACAGTATCCGATGGAAATGCTCTCAAGCTCCTCATCAATCTTGACTGCGCTGATAGTTCCGATCGGGTTTTCGGGGCAGTCTTTTAGCGTGATACTCCACTGGTAAAAATCAGGCTTTAGATAGGATTCGATCCATTCCAGAAGAATCTGTCTGGTAAGGTCAGGATCGACATGTGCAGGCCAGGAAAGAAATTTTGTGACGTGCGGATCTTTTGCCCAGTTTTCATAGACAGCATGGACGTCTTTCATTGTAAACCGGCCAAGATACAGCCGGTCCGTCTCAAGAAGACATGTTCCTTTATGTTCCATACCTATTTCCCTCTTTTCATTTTCACAGGAAACTGTGACAAATTATACCTTATTATAACATATTTATGCAGAATCTTCTTCTAAAAATTTTATAAAAATGCATTCCAGAACCGAAGCAGAAATTTTTTGAACGGATTTGCGGACGCATAAAAGAACCGTACTGTCTTTTGGCAGAACAGGAACCCTTCCATCAGCGCGGCAGTCAGAAGAATCCGGGAATGAAACATTCCCGCGATATAGTAGGTCAGAATGATCGTAAAAAGAGCGATCCATTTTCTCATCGGTGCAGCACTCCCGGATGCGGAGGCTTGATTTTTCTCAGAATTTCCTCCACGACAGCATCTGCCCCGGCCTGTTTTCTTCTGGCCTCCAGACTCAGAATCAGACGGTGCCGGACGACGAACGGGAACTGAACGGCAACGTCCTGAGGGGAAACATAGTCCCTGCCCTGAAACCATGCGGATGCCTTTGCCATTTTTGCCAGGGCTCCTGCTGCGCGCGGACTTGCGCCGGAATCCACAAGCGGGTGGCTGCGGGTCTCACGGATCAGGCGAAGTAGGTATTCTGCTACCTCCTGTTTCAGATAGACGCTGTGGATCTGCTTCTGCATTGCCAGAAAATCCTCTCTGGAAATTACAGGAGAAAGCTGTCCGGCCCTGCTCCCGGCGCCCGTCTCCATGACCATCTGAAGTTCATTTTCAAAGTCCGGATAACCAAGACTTAATGAAATCATGAACCGGTCCGTCTGGGCCTGCGGAAGAGGCTGTGTTCCGGCAAGATCTACCGGATTCTGGGTTGCAATCACAAGAAACGGCCGCGGAACCGGTCTTGTTACTCCATCCACTGACACCTGGCGTTCTTCCATCACTTCCAGAAGCGCTGACTGGGTCTTTGGCGATGTCCGGTTAATCTCGTCGGCAAGAAGCAGGTTGCAGAAAACGCTTCCCGGTTGAAAGACAAAGGCTTCCTTTTCTCTTTTATAAAGGGAAAATCCGGTCAGATCGGAAGGAAGGACGTCCGGCGTAAACTGAACACGGCGGCATTCCATATCCATGGAGCGGGTAAAACTAAGTGCCATGGTTGTCTTTCCGATTCCCGGAATATCTTCTAAAAGGACATGCCCGTCCGCCAGAAATGCAAGGAAAATCTCGGCAGTCTCCTGCTCTTTTCAAAGGATCACCTGATTGACCTGTTGAAGGACTGCTTCCGCTTTTTTATGATAATCATTCATTGTATATCTCCTCATCCTGATAGTTTCATAATATGATTGTGTAATTCTACACCAGATTTACCTTAGCGGAAAATGTGAGAAAATTATGAGGAAATTGTAAAAGATATGCTAGAACCGGGTGCTGTACGACAAAATAAACCTTTCTTTTACATCTGTTTGACAACCGCTGAAAATCATGTTATTTTATAATCGTTAGCACTCAATAAGTATGTTGGCTAATAAGGAGGGGTTTTATGATTGTAAGACCAATGTATAATCTTGTATTGCTTCCGGATGTAAATTACTATTTCAAGAATGATTTCTTAAAAGACTGGAGTCCGGTTCAGATAGAAGCACAGGAACGAATCCTTTTCCTCGTTCTGCGGGATAATAAACCGCGGGAAGAACTGCAGCCTGAGGACTTTTATCCGGTCGGCGTTTCTGCCCAGATTGATTCGATCGAGGAAGACGGCAGTATCCATGTTCATACTCTGGAAAGGGTAGATATTTCAGAGATCGAAATTCACGACGGGTATATTGAGGCGGAGGCATGTGTCCGGGCAGAGGTAGATGATCTGCCGAAGGAAGAAGAATCCGAGCGGTTTACACGGATCCAGCGTGCGCTTCTGCAGTTTGTGCAGAAATACCAGTGGGGAATGTGGGCCAGAAGCTATATCCTTCAGTGGAACAATATGGAGGAAGCGGTCTGTACACTGACGGAATATCTGAATCTGACACCGGATGAAAAATATCAGATTCTTGCAGCAGATTCAGAAAGGGAGCGCTTTAATCGTATGGAGCAGGCCATATATGAGCTTGTGGAAGTTTCCAAAGTTTCCGAGGAAGCACAAAGCGCGCAGAAAGATGATCAGGAACAGCTGTACCGGGAGGCAGCCATCAAAAAACAGATCGGATATCTGCAGCAGGAACTGGATGAAATGCATCCGGAAAATGTGACGGATATCCAGATGCTTGAAAAGAAAATTGAAGAATCCAAAATGAACGAGACCGCAAGAAAAGAGGCGGAAAAAGTACTTGGACGAATGAAACAGGAAGGCCAGGACGGTCACGAGTACGGAATGCTGTATGATTATCTGGATTTCCTTACTTCTCTTTCCTGGGAAGTTCCGGAATCTTCTCCGGTAGATCTGGATGAGGCACAGCGGATTCTGGATGAAGAACACTACGGCCTGAAGAAAGTCAAGGAGCGGATTATCCAGCAGATTGCCGTTATGTCCCTGAACAAGAAACAGTCTGGTTCGATCCTTCTGTTTACCGGTGCACCGGGAACCGGAAAGACAAGTATCGGACAGAGCATTGCCAGAGCCCTTGGACGGTCCTACGCACGAATCAGCCTGGGCGGCGTCCGGGATGAGGCGGAGATTCGCGGACACAGGCGGACCTATATCGGAGCCATGCCGGGCCGGATCATGCAAGGCATTAAGCGCAGCGGATCTTCCAATCCGGTTGTCGTACTGGATGAGGTAGATAAACTCTCCAAAGATTACAGCGGCGATCCGGCGAGCGCCCTTCTGGAGGTGCTTGATCCGGAACAGAACAATACCTTTACGGACCACTATCTCAATGTTCCGTATGATCTTTCCAATGTTCTGTTTATTTGTACGGCGAATACAACCGATACCATTCCGGAACCGCTTCTGAACAGGATGGAGGTTATCTCCTTCAGCGGATACACGGAAGTAGAAAAACTTCAGATTGCCAAACGCCACCTGATTCCAAAGGCGGAAAAAGCCATGGGGATTCCGGCGGAAAAGCTGGAGATTCCGGAAGAAGTCTTAAGACAGATCATTACAGAATACACGATGGAGTCTGGTGTCCGTGGACTGAAAAAGCAGATCGATGCCATGTGCAGGGCACTGGCTGTCCGGCTTGTGAAAAATCCGGAGGAGAAGCTCTCTGTCCAGCCGGGAGATCTGCGTACACTGCTTGGAAGAAAGCAGCTGCATCATGACATGAGGCTTACCGAGGCAGATCCGGGAACTGTGACCGGCCTTGCCTGGACTGCTGCCGGTGGAGAGATCCTTTATATCGAAAGCCGTCTGATGCGGGGTGACGGTAAAGTCACCATCACAGGACAGCTGGGAGACGTGATGAAGGAGTCCATCCAGATTGCCCTGAGTCTTGTCAAAATTTATTATCCGGAAGAGACAAAGGTACTGGAGGATCACGATTTACATATTCATATTCCTGCAGGAGCGATCCCGAAAGACGGACCGTCCGCCGGCATCACACTGGTTACCGCCCTCTCCTCTCTTGTGACAGGAAAGGCAGTACCTACAGAATATGCCATGACAGGTGAAGTTTCCCTGCGTGGATATGTTCTCCCGATCGGCGGTCTGCCGGAAAAACTGATGGCGGCTCAGAGAGCCGGAATCGAGAAGGTATTCATTCCGCAGGACAATGTGGAAGATCTGGAAGATGTGGCAGAGGAAGTAAAAGAACGTCTGACCATTATCCCGGTCAGAAAAATCCGGGACGTACTGGATGTACTGATCGGCGAATAAAAAAGATACGAAAAAAGACTGACGGAAATGAATTCCATCAGTCTTTTTTCTGTGCTGCGATCAGAAGCATCATCGGCCTGCGCATCTCATCTTTCATTCCAGGAAGATCAATCATCTCCTGGGGCGGCATCGGCTCCACAAGATCCAGAAGCGTAAACCCGTTTGCAAAAAGTGTCTGGAGATACGTTGTCAGTGTCCGGTGATATTTGGTCACATGTTCTCCAAGAAAGACGGCGTCCCGCTGCCCTTCATAGTAGTAATTATCTACCGGGAAGTGCAGGATGTTTCCCTCTTCATCGTAGTACCAGTCCTGGCTTCCATAAGCCGTAAATACCGGATGTTCTACGGAAAAGGTAAAATATCCTCCCGGTGTCAGCCAGCGGTGAATTTTTTTTACGACCGCCTCAAAATTTTCGACATAGTGAAATGCGAGAGAACTTAATACGACGTCAAATGATCCGTCTTCCAGGTCCAGATCTTCCATAGCACTCTGACGGTAGGTAATCTCCGGACGGTTGTTTTTCTCTTTGGCGGTCTCGATCATTTTTGCGGAAATATCTGTTCCGAGTACACGGGATGCTCCGTTGGCGGCGGCATATCCACAGTGCCATCCATAGCCGCATCCCAGATCCAGGACACTGCGGTCTTTAAAATCCGGGAGAAGCTTTTTCAGTTCGCTCCACTCTCCTGCACCGTCTAATCCTTCTCTGGATCGGAGCATCTCGCTGTATTTCTTGAAAAAAAGTTCATTGTCATAAGGATTCTCTTTCATTGCCTTTTCCCGGCCTTTCCATCGTAACGATATTCTTTTTCTTATTGTGAAGGGCAATCTCACGGAATTCCTCCGGGATGTCCTCCGGCTTCATTGTCTTGTGCACGTCGCAGGTGCCAGCCTGCTTTGCTGTCTCGTAATACCAGCGCTTGTAATTCAGAATCTTCAGATTTTCCTGAATCGCCTCTATCTGAAGCCTCACGACTTCCTGCTGCTCTTTGATGAGCTCCAGTCTCTGGTCGATGGTGGAGTCGCCCTCCATGCTCCAGTCTACAAACTCTTTGATCTCCTTGATCGGCATCCCGGTCTTTTTCAGGCACTCGATGATCTCAAGCCAGTCAAAATCCTCATCCTGAAACATCCGGATTCCGCCGCTTGTCCGCTCTACAAACGGCAGCAGACCCTCTTTGTCGTAATAGCGCAGAGCAGACGTGGAGAGATTCATTCTCTTTGCCGCTTCTCCGATCGTATAATACATCTTTTCACCACCTTTTTTCAGTTTTTATATTTTTCTATTGACTTAAAGTTGACTTTAAGTTGTATATTCTAAACGAAGGTTAAGTTCAAAGGAATTATACCTGTAAATACAATAGAAGTCAATCAGGAGGTAAAGCAAAATGAGTTTTCAAATGTATGTACCGACAAGAATCCTGTTCGGAGCAGGACAGTTAAATCATCTTCATGAACAGGCAATGCCTGGAACAAAAGCGCTGATTATCATTTCAAACGGAAAATCCACGATCGAAAACGGCGCACTCTCCCGTACACAGGAAGAGCTTGAGAAAGCCGGCATTCCGTTTGTTGTATTTAATAAAATCATGGCAAATCCGCTGAAATCCACAGTGATGGAAGGGGCAGCATACGCCAGAGAAAACGGCTGTGACTTTATCGTTGCACTCGGAGGAGGCAGCGTTATGGACGCGTCCAAAGCAATCGCCGCAATGGCAACAAATGACGGGGATCTCTGGGACTATGTAGCAGGAGGAACCGGAAAAGCCCTTCCGTTGAAAGAAGAACCGCTTCCAATTATCGCAGTGACAACGACGGCCGGAACAGGAAGTGAGGTCGATCAGTATGGCGTTATTTCCAACGATGAAACAAAGGAGAAAATCGGCTTTGGAGGATACGATTCCCTCTTCCCGCGCATCGCTGTTGTAGATCCGGAGCTTATGACATCCGTTCCGCCGAAATTTACGGCATATCAGGGATTTGATGCCCTCTTCCACAGCGTGGAGTGCTACATTGCAGCACCTGCTAATCTGATCAGTGATATGTACGCACTGACTGCCATCGAAAACATCGGAACTTATCTTGCACGCGCAGTAAAAGACGGATCCGACCTTGAGGCCAGAGAACATGTGGCATTTGCCAACACCCTGTCCGGTGTAGTCATGACTTTGAGCGCCTGCACAAGCGAACATTCGATGGAACACGCCATGAGCGCCTACCATCACGATCTGCCGCACGGTGCCGGACTGATCATGATCTCCAAGGCATATTTTACTCACTTTATCGAAAAACATGCCTGCGATGATCGTTTCGTAAGAATGGCACAGGCGCTCGGCATGAAAGATGCCAAAGAGCCGATGGACTTCATCACAGCGCTTGGAAAGCTCCAGGAAGACTGCCAGGTAGCGGATCTGAAAATGTCCGACTACGGTATGGAACCGTCTGAATTTCTGACACTGGCACAAAACGCACGGGAAACCATGGGCGGACTGTTCATGTGTGACCGCGTACCGCTCAGCGATGAAGAATGCGCTGCTATTTATGAGAAATCCTATCGGTAAATCTGAAATCTGATCAATGAGAAACTAAGACAGCGTAAGAAGATCCTGGCATTATCGTCAGGATCTTCTTACGCTTCTATGATTATATGGCTTTAGCCAGTTAAGCGTGATGGAGTTTTTCGTGTTCCGAAAAATGTAGGCACGCTTAACAAAAAACCA
>NZ_SPHM01000061.1:0-16696 GCF_005844125.1 Pseudoflavonifractor sp. BSD2780061688st1 E11 | reverse complement strand
TAAAGCAGATAGCTTATTAAAGTGCGCCTAAAATATCCGGTTATCCACTTTTCATTCCAAAACTCCTTCCCTGTACGAATTTTCCTTGTTTTGCTTCAAGTTTACGAAGGAGTTTCGCAATTACCTACTACTCTTTTATAATACGAGGAGGTATTGAAACTTGAAAAGCAGCGCGAAAAAAATAGAGCTGGCCTCAGTAGATGACCTGTTTTCTACTGAAGAAAGTCGGCAAGACGAGCAACTGGAAAAAATTCAGGAAATTCCCCTATCTGAACTGCATCCGTTCAAGGATCACCCCTTCAAGGTCAAGGATGATGATGCAATGTTAGAAACCGCAGACAGCATCAAAAAGTATGGAGTTTTGGTTCCTGCGATTGCCAGACCACTGCCTGATGGCGGTTATGAGCTGGTAGCCGGTCACAGACGCCGCAGAGCCAGCGAATTGGCCGGAAAAGAAACCATGCCTGTCATTGTGCGCGACTTGGATGACGATGCTGCCACAATTATTATGGTTGACAGCAATTTGCAGCGAGAAAATCTGCTCCCCAGTGAAAGGGCTTTTGCCTACAAAATGAAGCTGGAAGCCATTAAACATCAAGGAGCAAGAACAGACCTGACTTCTGTTCAAGTTGAACAGAAGTTGAGCGCCAGAGACCAGGTGGCAAAAGAAGCCGGTGAACGAAGCGGTATTCAGGTAATGCGATATGTTCGTTTGACTGAGCTGATTCCAGAGCTTTTGGATATGGTGGATGAAAAGAAAATCGCATTTAATCCAGCCTATGAACTCTCTTTTTTGAAACCGGACGAACAGCAAATGCTGGTGGAAACAATGGACTATGAGCAGGCCACCCCTTCTCTTTCTCAGGCTCAGCGAATGAAAAAGTTCAGCCAGGACGGGAAATTGTCAGAAGATGTGATGCTTGCCATCATGTCAGAGGAAAAAAAGGGTGATCTGGATAAAGTGACCTTGAGCAGCGATACCTTGCGAAAGTATTTCCCCAAAAGCTATACACCGGCCAAAATGCAGGAAACCATTATTAAACTGCTGGAACAATGGCAGAAAAAACGCCAACGAGATCAGGAACGATGAAGGGAGAGCCTATGAAAGATATTGCAGCAAGGGAGCTGAAAGGCCACAACATTCTTGCAGTGGAGCGATTTTGGGACAGCACTTGCTGGATGATTGAGTTTACTGTCTTGCGCCCTACTGCTTATGGAGAACCCGGTGACGAAATGAGGCTTTTTCTCACAGAGGACGGGTATCAGTCAGCTCTGCAAAGCCAGCAGCGTCGAGAAATCAAAATTAAGAGATATGCTCATGTTATTGAGGGGCATATTCTCGACTTCAAGCCTAAAAAACACCGTCGTTCATAACCGATACAACGAAAGGAAAGGAATGAATATGTGTACTGTAAGAGAAATCCGAGAAGCTATTCAAGAAGATTGCCGCTCACAGCGTGATATGGAATCCACCGAGATTGACCGTGTTTTTCAAACCTTACCATTTTCTCAGGAAAGGGATCTGTTTGATAAACCACCAATGCCAAAACGCCCCTACCGACGCAAGAAAAAAGATACAGACAGACCCTAACCGCTGCCACAATTCTCTTATGAATTGCGGCTTTTTTCATACCTGAGAAATGAAAGGAGTGAAGTAAATGGCTGTTTTTCGTGTAGAACGCACTGGCGATTACACGGTTATGAGCAATTTCCATCTAAAGGATAAACGGCTTTCTTTGAAGGCAAAGGGGCTCTTGTCACAGATGTTATCTCTGCCTGATGACTGGGATTATACGCTGTCAGGACTCAGCTATATCAATCGAGAAAGCAAAGATGCAATCCGCTCTGCTGTCAATGAGCTTGAAACAGCCGGATACATTCGGCGCAGACAGACAACTGATGCTTCTGGTAAATTCGCAGCCAATGAGTATACCATTTTTGAGCGTCCCATCGAGGGAGAACCGATGTTGGATAAGCCGTCGTCGGAAAACCCGATAACGGTAAACCCGTCAGCGGTAAATCCGTTACCGGAAAATCCAACACAATTAAATACTAAGAAATCAAATACCCAAAAACAAAATACTCATGGATCAAATACCGATTCCATTCCCTTCCGGGAAACAGCGGCGGCAATACCGCCGGAACGGAAAGGAAGGGATGCGATGTCTGTCACAGAGATAGAAAATTATCGGGAATTGATTTTGGAGAATATCGAGTATGACTGTCTGAAGCAGCGTTATCCTCTCTACCTGGATGACCTGAATGAGATTGTAGAGCTATTGGTAGAAACGGTCTGTGCCAAACGAAAGACCACCCGGATCTCTGGTGCGGACTTTCCTCACGAGATTGTACGCTCCCGCTTTTTGAAGCTGGACAGCTCTCACATCGAGTTTGTCATGGACTGTCTGCAAAAGAACACCACCCAGGTACGCAACATCAAGCAGTACCTGCTTGCAGTGCTGTTCAACGCTCCTACCACCATGAATAACCACTACACTTCACTGGTAAATCACGATATGCACGCAGGCGGCTGGTAATCAGCCGCTTTTGTATTACACCAAAGGAGGCACAGCATGAATCAGATTGAAATTTTCAATAGTCCAGAGTTTGGAAGCATTCGAATAGTCGAGGAAAATGGGAAATACCTGTTCTGCGGCGCTGATGTTGCAAAATCGCTGGGGTACAAAGATACAGTAAACGCCCTAAAGACACATTGCAGAGAAGATGGGGTGGCGTTTTACCACCTCACCGATAATTTGGGGCGTGAACAGAAAGCTAAATTCATCAGTGAAGGAAATCTGTATCGTTTGATTGTCCACAGTAAATTGCCATCAGCAGAACGATTTGAGCAATGGGTCTTTGACGAGGTTCTTCCTACCATTCGCAAGCATGGGGCCTATCTCACAAAAGAAAAGCTATGGGAAGTAGCTACTTCACCGGAGGCGCTGCTCAAGCTCTGCTCGGATCTTCTGGCTGAGCGAGAGGAGAATGTATCTCTGCGCATAGCAAACGCACAGCTGGAGGGTAAAGCCGCTTTCTATGACCTGTTCATTGATTTGGAGCATAGCACCAATCTCAGAACTACTGCCAAAGAGCTTGATGTACCGGAACGCCGCTTTGTCCGATTTCTTCTGGAAAAGCGTTTTGTGTACCGCACTGCGTCCGGCAATGTACTGCCCTATGCAAAGCCAGCCAATGAAGGGCTGTTTTGTGTAAAGGACTACTGCAATCACGGACATACCGGTTCTTATACGCTGATAACTCCGCAAGGCAAGCTGTATTTTGCCGAACTGCGAGACAGTATCCTGATGGTGATATGATAAATCACTATTTTCTCCGGCGGCTGGTGGTCCCGCCTTAGAAATAAATGCACCACCCCTGCACATTTTGTGGAAAGGAGGCGATGAAAATGCAGGAAGAAGTGGAAAACAGGACTTTAACGCTGGTTGTCAGCGGAACAAAGTTCACCGGCAGGCTGCTCAAAGCCGCCATTAGCAAGTACATGGCCCACTGCAAGGAAAAGAAGCTGCAAAAGCAGAGAAGCCGTGACGCCCCTGTGACACCCCACGGCAAACAGACCGTCAAGCAGCTCATTGGTCAGAATCAGGGGATCTCCAATATCGAGATCACAGACCCTTCCATCAAGGAATTTGAGAAGATCGCCCGGAAATATGGTGTGGATTATGCGGTGAAGAAAGACCGCAGCAGCTCCCCGCCCAAGTACCTGATCTTTTTCAAAGGCCGTGACGCCGATGCGCTGACCGCTGCATTTACCGAGTACACCAGCAAAAAGGTCAAGAAGGCCAAGAAAACGGAACGCCCGTCTGTGCTAGCAAAACTCAGTCAGTTCAAAGAGATGATCAAAAATGCCGTGGTGGACCGCACCAAGCGAAAGGAGCTGGAACGATGAAAAAGCAGTTTGACATCAAAAAGCTCGTTTTGCTGAACCTGCCTTATCTCCTGATGGGGCTGTTTGCTACTAACTTTGGGGAGGCATGGCGACTGGCTCAGGGGGCAAATGCTTCGGAGAAATTCCTTTCCCTGTTTGCTGTCCTGCCTGGGGCGCTGCAAAGTTTCTGGCCCAGCCTGCATCCGTTGGATCTGCTGGTGGGGCTGTGCTGCGGTGCTGGCCTGCGTCTGGCGGTGTATCTCAAAAGTAAAAACGCCAAGAAGTACCGTCACGGCATGGAGTATGGCTCTGCCCGTTGGGGAACCCGTGAGGATATTGCTCCCTACATCGACCCGGTGTTCCAGAACAATGTGATTCTGACCAAAACCGAAAGCCTGACCATGAACAGCCGCCCCAAGGACCCAAAGACCGCCAGAAACAAAAATGTGCTGGTGATCGGCGGCTCCGGTTCCGGTAAGACCCGCTTCTGGCTCAAACCGAATTTGATGCAGATGCACAGTTCTTATGTGGTCACAGACCCGAAGGGAACCATTTTGGTGGAGTGCGGGAAAATGCTCCAAAGGGGCGCACCCAAACTGGGAAAGGACGGAAAGCCCATGAAGGATAAGCACGGCAAGGTCATTTATGAGCCGTACCGCATCAAGGTCCTCAATACCATCAACTTCCGAAAATCAATGCACTATAACCCTTTCGCCTATATCCATAGCGAAAAGGACATCTTGAAGCTGGTCACAACGCTGATCGCCAATACCAAAGGCGAAGGCAAGGCCGGGGACGATTTTTGGGTCAAAGCAGAGACCTTGCTGTATTGCGCGCTGATTGGGTATATCCACTATGAGGCCCCGGTAGAGGAGCAGAATTTCTCTACCCTCATCGAGTTCATCAACGCCATGGAAGTCCGGGAGGATGACGAGGAGTTCAAAAACCCCGTAGACCTGATGTTTGATGCACTGGAAGCCGAGAAGCCCAACCACTTCGCCGTCCGTCAGTACAAGAAGTACAAGCTGGCTGCCGGTGTTGTATGCTCTAAAAGACTTCTTAATCAAGCGGTTGGGAAGTCTCTTAGAACACACAACCTAAAACCGAAGAAAGGAGCGCAAGTTATGAGAAAAAATGAGAAAATCACAGCTCTGTACGAACGACTGAGCCGTGATGACTTTGGCAAAGATGATGACCAACAGCGTGAGAGCAATTCCATATCCAATCAAAAGGCAATGTTGGAGGAGTTCGCCGCACGGCAGGGCTTTACAAACATTGTCCATTTCACGGACGATGGCATTAGTGGTACTTGCTTTGACCGTCCCGGATTTTTAGCAATGATGAAAGAAGTGGAAGCCGGGAATGTGGAGTATTTGTGCATCAAGGACATGAGCCGCATGGGTCGTGACTATCTGAAAGTCGGTCAGATTATGGAAATCCTGCGTCAGCGTGGCGTTCGCCTTATCGCCATCAATGACGGCGTGGACAGTGCCAGAGGGGACGATGATTTTACCCCTTTCCGCAACATTATGAACGAATACTACGCCAGAGACACCAGCCGTAAAATCCGTTCCACTTTCCAGTCCAAAGGCAAGTCCGGCAAGCACCTCACAGGCACGGTCATTTACGGCTATCTTTGGAACGAAGCCAGAGACCAATGGTTGGTTGACCCCGAAGCCGCCGAGGTGGTCAAGCGCATCTTTGCCATGACGATTGACGGCTACGGTCCGTATCAGATCGCCAGCAAGCTGAAAGAAGAAAAAGTCCTCATTCCGTCCGCTTACCTTGCCCGGCACGGCGAGGGCGTGAACAAAAATAAGACCTTCAAAGATGTGTACGGCTGGGGTTCTTCCACCATCTGCAACATTCTTGAAAAGCGTGAATATCTGGGACACACCATCAACTTCAAGACCCGAAAGCACTTCAAGGACAAGAAAAGCCATTATGTCCCGGAGGACGAATGGACAATTTTCGAGAATACCCATGAAGCTATCATTGACCAGCAGACCTTTGACCTTGTGCAGAAAATCCGTGGGAATGTCAGACGCTACCCGGACGGCTGGGGCGAAGCAGCTCCCCTCACAGGCTTGCTTTATTGTGCCGATTGCGGCGGCAAGATGTATGTCCACCGTACCAACAACGGCAAGCGTATTTCTCAATATACCTGTTCCCAATACAGCAAAGTCCCAGTTGGAAAGCTCTGCACGACACAGCACCGTATCAATGAAGATGTGGTACTGTCCCTTGTTTCCGAAATGCTCAAAGCTATTGCCGAGTATGCGAAGCATGACAGAGCCGAGTTTGTCCGAGTGGTGCAGGAAGCGCAGTCCAGCCAGCAGACGGCAGAGGTCAAGAAACAGCGGATACGCCTTGCCACCGCAAAGCAGAGAGTTTCCGAGCTGGAAGTCCTGCTCTGCAAAATCTATGAGGACAACATTTTAGGAAAGCTGTCTGACAGCAGATATGCCACTCTGGACGCTCAATATGAAAAGGAGCAGACCGAGCTTACCGCTGAAATCTCTGTTCTGGAAAAGGCTATCAAGAGCTACGAGAAGCACGAAAAGGACGCTGACCGTTTTATCGCTCTGATTGACAAGTATGAGAACTTCGACAAGCTGACGATTGCCATGCTCAATGAGTTTATTGAGAAAATCCTTGTGCATGAGCGTGACCGCAAGGGCAGTATTCAGACCACACAGGAGGTCGAGATTTACTTCAATTTCGTGGGTCGTTTCGTTCCCCCTGCGTTTGGCGAAGTGGAGCTTACCCCGGAGGAATTAGAGGAAATCCGCAAGCGTGAGGAACGCAAGGACAGGCTCCACCAGAACTACTTGAAGCGGAAAGCCAGCGGAGCACAGAAGCGATACGAGGACAAAATCAAAAAGCGGAAAAAGGCAGAAATCGAAGCCAAGAAAGCCGCCATTCGTGCGGAGGACATTGCAAAGGGCGTGTTCGTCCCTGTCAGCAGTTTACCGCAGAGAGAGCCGATGAAAGGAGTACAAACAGCATGAATATCACTTACACACAGAACGGCGATTATCTTATCCCAAACATCATTATCCGCAAGACCAAGCCCCTCGGACACTACGGCAGACTTCGCAAGGCGTATCTGGAAATGCACCGTCCGATACTGTTCAATGAGCTGGTGCTATCCGACAAGCTCTTTGAGCATTGCGCCGAGATTGACGAAACAGCACGAAACCGCATGGAGCTGATCGTGCGGTCACTGGCAGAGCAAAACGGCGTGACCGAGCAACTGAAAGCCGAAAACCAAATGGAATGGGTGCGGCAGATGAACGCTTGCAAGGCACAGGCAGAGGAGATTGTGAAAGTGGAATTGATTTATGATTGAGCGAGGAAGTCCGGGCAGAAAACTGTTCGGACTTTTCTCATGTAGTCCAAAGTTGCGGTAGAATTGTTCACGAGTTTTATGGTACAATTTATGCGAATAAAGAAAACGGAAAATTAGAATCTAACAAGAGAATGTGGTTGTATGAAAAAATCCATATTAGTATTTTGGGCAATCGTGTGTCTGTTACCTATTCAAAGGAGGTTTAAGAATTTTAAATGAAACATATAAGAAATATATTGCTGTTGATTACGATTATTTTTGCTTTTGTTATGCAAGCTGAAGTATATCAAAATATGCTCTGGAACTTTAATGGTGCTTATTATTTATCGTCCAGATACACAACTACTAATGACGATATGGATTCATTTTTAGCCAATGCAGAAGATACAGCTGAGAAGCATGGTGTTCATATTTTTTCGACTTTTAATCAGAGAGTTTCTAATTATCAGACAAGACTTTATATTTATGGTGATGATACCGTTGTTCGGGATAGTCTTAAAAGCACAATGGATATTGAGGAAAAAACATATACGGCTTTGATAGGCGGAATCACCGTAATAGAATTTGAAGATTTTAGAGAAGCAAAAAACACAGGCAATGGACAGGAAATAATGGTCAGCTATATCGGTGACGATGATGACATTATTGCCACATATCAAGATTTGGCAAAAGAATATTCTATATCGCAGCCAGAGTTTTGGCAATCAACCGAAACTGATATGATGTTCATTGTTTGGGGCCTGGTTGCCATATTGATGATTGTACTTAATATGATTGAGGTGATACGCAGACAAAAGGAAGTAGTTGTACGAGCTTCTCTGGGCGAAAATGCTGCTGTGATTGCTCTAAAAGCTGTAGTGGCTGATATGATTTCATATGCTGCATTATTCGTCTTAGCAAAGTTGCTTGTTTCTCAATTTATATCGGGAGCGTATGAAGATCATCTCATTTTGGCAGTGTATTGTGCCGGAGCAGTTCTTTCCGTAATTCCTTATGCTGCTTTTGTCCGCTTTGATGTAAAAAAAGCCTTTGCCAATGCTTCAGATAAAAAAGGTATGTTTTATCTTCTGAACGGTCTTAAAGTATTTGCTACTGCTATGACGATTTTTACAATAACTACAAATCTCAGTAGCATTCAAGGTAATTTACTTACAAACACTACTCTTTTAGAAAATCATTATAATGATTACTATTTTGGAGTTATGCAGATTGAACCTCCTTTTGAAGAAAATGAGGAGGAATCCAAAGAGAGCGAATTTTGGAATGACCTTTACGAAAATGAATACAACACTATAAATCCGGTGGTCTGCATAGGCAGCCGGATAAGCGATACGGATAATTATATTTTTGTAAATCATAATGCCAGAGATATGCTGCAAGGGTTTTCTGATATGCTTACTGAAGATGATGAAAAAGAGGATATCGTGGTCTTCGTGCCAAAGGGAAAAAATGCGGAATCATACAAAGATATCGCAAAAGAGGAAATTGACTCTCTTACCCAAAATGCAGAAGAACTGCGTGTTGTTTATAAAGAATATTCTGGCAGAGAGCAATTTTATTATCTCAATTCGAACAGAGAAGAGGCTATTGACGGATTGTCAAGAGCAACAAATCCGATTGTTATTTATCAGGCAAATGAGGCTGTTGCTTTGAATGGAAGTTATATCGAAACAGGAACATATAATGGTGAGGTGATCTACGGATGCGATGAAAGCACAATTCGTAATGCTGCGAAAAAATATGCAGAACAGCTTGGTCCACACTATTTTATGCTGACGAATGTCGGGGAGGATTATACTTATAGTCATAGTTTCCTCGTGAAACTGATTGGCTTTATAAGCTCTCTTTGCGTATTAGTATTGCTGTTAGATATCGCTATCATCATATCTGAAGTGAAAATGGAATTTAGACTTAATGCGATGGAAATCTCCCTCAAAAAGGTTTTGGGCTATCGCTTTTATGAAAGGCACAAAAGATTTATTTCCGTTAATCTCTTAGAAAATATAGCCGTTGTGATATTGATTTGCATTGTTTCGCTTTTTATATCTAACGCAAGTGTCGGGATTGCTTTACTGGTTGGAGCATTGCTCACCATTATTGAAATGGCAATCATTTTCACAAATGTTATGTGGGTTGAAAAAACAAATATCTCAAAGTCCTTGAAAGGTGGATGTTTATGATTATAATTCGTGGCTTAAATAAAGCATTTGGAGAGAAAATAATTTTCTCCAACTTTAATTTGGAAATTCCGGATGGAAGTTTTGTAGTAATCAGCGGGGATAGCGGCAGTGGAAAAAGCACTTTGCTCAATATGATTGGTGGTATCGAAAAGCCGGATAGCGGCAGTATCATAATCGAAGGGCTGAATATTACCCGGCTTAAAAATAAAAACAGTTTTTTTGCGGATACAGTGGGGTTTCTTTTTCAGAATTTTGCACTGCTTGAAAATAAGACAGTTAAAGAAAATTTAAGTTTGATTAAAAAATCAAGCCGAACTAAAGTATCACTTAAAGAAGCTCTTAATCGTGTGGGGTTATCAAAGGAAGTTAACAAAAAAGTTTATCAGCTTTCCGGTGGTGAACAACAGAGAGTTGCTTTAGCTCGTCTTATGATGAAAAAATGTTCTGTTGTTTTGGCAGATGAACCTACTGGCTCACTTGACAAGAAAAATAGAGATATTGTTATGAGGTTATTGCACGAACTCAATGAAGAAGGTAAAACGGTTATCATTGTTACCCACGATCAGGGTATTATTGAAGATGAACCTTATGTTGTGAAAATCTGAGAGTACCTCTTAGAAATGTCTTGATCTACATTTTATGTAATTTGGGTCAGAAGAAAATCCCTTTAGGAACTAAAGGGCGCACTTCTATACTCTCCTATCGGGAGTATCGTGCGTCCTGCGGAGCTTCATTCTCCGTCAGCAGAAGAAAACTGCTTGACCGAGAATGTTGCGTCACTTCGTTCCGTCAAGGTGGCTACACCCCCTTGCGCCGCTAAAGCGGCTATCCCTTGTGGACTTGCCGTCCGCAAACAGCATAAAATGCTGTTCGCCGCCAGCAAGTTTGAAAAACTGAATACCGAAAAACTGACCGTTGACTGGTCGCACTATGCGAAAAGTTGACGGTCTTTTTTTATCCCAAAAATCAAAAAAGGAGGTCAATCACAATGACAAAACCGAAAACCCTTGAACAGCTCCGAGCCGAAAAGGAACGAGCCGAGACGCAGCTTGCACAGGAGAAGCACAAGCTCAACCGTCTTGAGAACAGAAAGAAATATCTGGAGAAAGGCGAAAGGCAGAAACGCACCCATCGTCTTTGCAATCTGGGCGGCACGATTGAGAGCCTTGCCCCGGAGGTCAAAGATCTCACACGCACCGAAATGACAGAGCTGATGGAGTACATCTTTTCTCTGTCCGAAGTCCAGCGAGCCGTCCGTCACATGGCGATTACTCACACCAACCAAGCGAACAGAGAAAAGGAGTTGAAAGCCGATGGCACTATTTCATCTGAGCGTCACGCAGACTAAGCGAAGCGCAGGACAGTCCGCTATTGCTTCTGCCGCCTACCGTGCCGGGGAGCGATTGTATAGCGAGTATTACGGCGAATACAGCGACTACACCCGCAAGGGCGGCGTGATCTGCTCTGACATTCTCTTGCCGTCCCATGCACCGCCAGAATACGCAGACCGCCAGACCCTATGGAACGCCGTGGAAAAAGCCGAGCGTGGAAAGAACGCCCAGCTTGCATACAGCTTTGACATTGCCTTGCAGAATGAATTTTCCCTTGAGGAAAACATCGCTCTTGCAAGGCGATTTTTATTGGAGAACTTTGTGAGCCGGGGCATGGTGGTTGACTTCGCCGTACACCAGCCAGACCGGGAGGACGGCGGCATACCAAACCCACACTTCCATGTGCTTTGTCCCATCCGCCCCATCGAGCAGGACGGTAAATGGGGGCTAAAGCAACGACGAGTGTACGAGCTGGACGAGGACGGAAATCGTATCAGAGACCAGAACGGCGAGTATGTTTTCAATGCCGTTCCCACTACCGACTGGGGCAGTCCCGAAACGCTGGAACATTGGCGGCAGACATGGGCGGAGCTATGCAATGCCAAGTTTGCGGAAAAAGGGCTTGATGTTCGTATCGACCACCGCAGCTATGAACGGCAAGGCGTGGATTTACTTCCCACTATCCATGAAGGCGCAACCGTCCGGGCAATGGAGAAGAAAGGTATCCGCACCGAGAAAGGCGAGTTCAACCGCTGGATCAAAGCCACCAACGCCGTGATCCGGGACATCAAGAAGAAAATCACTTCGCTTATGGGCTGGATAGCGGATATGAAAGCCGAGCTTGCCAAGCCACAGGCACCCGACCTTGTTTCTCTGCTGAACGCCTATTACACCCAGCGCAAAGCCGGGGCGTATTCCCAGAAAGGCAAAATCAGCAACCTAAAGGAGATGAACGATACTTTCAATTATCTCCGGGCAAACGGCATTTACTCCCTTGAGGATTTGGAACGCCGTGTCAGCGAACACAGTGCTGCCACAGAGAGTTTGAAGAAAACGCTGGACGAACAGACCGCCCGAATGAAAGCAATTAAGCAGCTCTATGACAGCTCCGCTGCTTTCCAGAGCTTGAAGCCTGTCTATGACGGCTTGCAGAAAATCAAGTTTGAGAAGCCCAGAGCCAAGTACAAGGCAGAGCATGAAGCGGAACTGAAACAGTTCTACGCCGCCAGACGCAAGCTGACCGGAGAGTTCCCGGACGGCAAGGTGGATATGAAAAAGCTGACCGAAGAGTATGACGAGCTGGAACAGGCGCACAACACCACCTATGGCGAGTTTAAGACTGTCAGAGACGATTTACACCGTCTTTGGAAGGTCAAGTCATGTGTAGATACTGCCGCCCGATTTAACGAGCGTACAGAGGAACAAATGCACCAAAATCGACCCCAAACACGACACAAAAAGGAGGAACTATCCCGATGAATTATACCCAAGCGCAGATTGACCGGGCAAACGCCGTCAGTCTGGAAGATTTTCTCCGCACACAGGGAGAGACGCTAATCAAAAGCGGACGAGAATACCGCTGGAAAGAACATGACAGCTTGACCGTCCGTGGAAACAAGTGGTTTCGACACAGCCAGAGCAAGGGCGGCTATCCCATTGATTTTGTCATGGAGTTTTACGGCAAGTCCTTTCCCGAAGCCGTCCAGCTTCTGACCGGCGAAAGCGGCGAGGGGCAGACCGAAGCCGCCACAGCACCGCCCACAGCGTTTCACTTGCCCTTGCACAACAGAACAGCCGACAGAGCAATTCAATATCTTTGCGAAAGCCGAGGTCTCAACAAAACGCTTGTTGAGGCTTTTCTTCTTTCCGGGGATATTTACGAGGACGCAAAGCGGCACAATGCTGTGTTTGTCGGCAGAGACCGAAGCGGTACGCCGAGATACGCCCATGTGCGAGGAACGGCAGACCCATTCAGACAGGACATTGCCGGGTCTGACAAATCCTATCCGTTCCACTATGAGGGAAACGGCAACCAGCTCTTTGTCTTTGAAGCACCGATTGACCTTTTGTCCTTTATCTGCCTTTATCCGCAGGACTGGCAGACAAGGAGCTACCTTGCCCTGGGCGGCGTTTCAGGCAAAGCCCTTGACCGTTTCCTTTCTGAACGCAAGGACACCCGAAAAGTGTTCCTCTGCCTTGACAGCGACACCGCAGGAAGTGAAGCCTGCACCCGGCTGGCACAGGACATTCCCGGCGAGATCGCCGTCATTCGCCTTGTCCCGGCAAGGAAAGACTGGAACGATGTTCTCCGTCAGCAAGGGGACATTCCCAGCCGCAAATTCATAGCCGAGACAATCACGATGCGAGAGCTGCCCACCGCCCAGCCTGTCCCAATGCTCCGTATGGCTGATGTGGAGCTGACGAGCGTGGATTGGCTATGGTTTCCGTATATCCCATTTGGAAAGCTGACCATCATACAGGGCAACCCCGGCGAGGGCAAGACCTACTTTGCCATGCGTCTTGCGGCGGCTTGCACCAACCGAAAGCCCTTGCCCGGTATGGAAACCCTTGAGCCTTTCAACATCATCTACCAGACCGCAGAGGACGGCCTGGGCGATACCGTCAAGCCCCGACTGATGGAAGCGGAAGCAGACCTTGAAAGAGTGCTTGTCATTGACGATAGGGACACACCGCTGACCCTTGCCGATGAGCGCATAGCAAGGGCAATCCGGGAAAACAACGCAAGGCTGGTTATCATTGACCCGGTACAGGCGTTTCTGGGCGCAGATGTGGACATGAACAGGGCAAACGAGGTGCGCCCGATATTCCGCAGTCTGGGAGACATTGCACAGGCTACCGGGTGCGCTATCGTGCTGATTGGACACCTGAACAAAGCCGCAGGAACGCAAAGCACCTACCGGGGATTGGGGTCTATCGACATTACGGCGGCAGTCCGCAGTCTGCTCTTTATCGGTAAGCTGAAGGACAGCCCCACAACAAGGGTGCTTATCCATGAGAAAAGCTCCCTTGCGCCGCCCGGACAGTCCCTTGCCTTTTCTCTGGGAGACGAGAAAGGCTTTGAATGGATAGGAGCTTATGACATTACCGCTGACGAGCTTCTTGCCGGGACGGACACCGCCAAGACCGAAAGCAAGACCGCACAGGCGCAAATGCTCATTCTGGAACTGCTTGCAGATGGAAAGCGTATGCCGAGCGCAGAGCTGGAAAAGGCAGTCAATGAGCGTGGGATTTCCTCACGCACCATGAGAACGGCAAAGAGCCGTATCGGGGACAGACTTGTGACCGAGAAAGACGGCACCGCATGGGTCTGCTATCTCCGAAACTGACAACAGGAACACGGCAAGCGTGGCAAAGACGGCAAGGGTTTTATAGATACCTTAATGTTGCCGCCTTGCCTTGTTCCCTCATACTGACACCGCCCGATGATGAACAGTCACCGGGCATTTTTCATTTACAGGAGGATTTTGAATGAACAATACCGCAACCAACAGTACCCCTTGCCCGACTGTGAGAAAGCAGATCGGCAAGACAACCTATATCGTCCGTGTGCATTTCAGCGAGACCGCCAAGGAGACAATGGAGGACAAAATCAAGCGTCTGCTCCGTGAGGAAGTCCGCAAAATGTGACTTCTTTTTGAATTTGATGAAAAAGTCCTTGACTTTTCGTCTCTGGAAAAACAGCCAAGTCGATTTTGATTTCCTGCGGCGCTCGCCTTGCCGTGTTCGACATTGCAGAGTTGCGTGAGGTCACGGCTTATGATGAGCTGGAGCTGGATACTCTGGGAGACAGGAAAACTGCCCTGTTCCTCATCATGAGTGACACTGATGACAGCTTTAATTTCCTTATATCCATGTGTTATACCCAGCTGTTTAACCTGCTCTGCGAAAAGGCCGACGATGTGTACGACGGCAGACTGCCGGTTCATGTGCGCTGTCTGATCGACGAGTGCGCCAACATTGGCCAGATACCCAAGTTGGAAAAGCTGGTGGCCACCATCCGAAGCCGTGAGATCTCCGCCTGTCTGGTGTTGCAGGCGCAGAGTCAGCTCAAGGCGATTTATAAGGATAACGCAGATACCATTATCGGAAACATGGATACTTCCATCTTTCTGGGCGGTAAGGAGCCGACCACTCTCAAGGAGCTGGCCGCCGTGCTGGGTAAGGAAACCATCGACACCTACAACACCGGAGAGAGCCGTGGGAGGGAAACATCCCATTCACTCAACTATCAAAAATTGGGGAAAGAGCTGATGAGCCAGGATGAGCTTGCTGTTATGGATGGCGGCAAGTGTATCCTCCAGCTGCGCGGTGTGCGTCCTTTCCTTTCGGATAAGTACGACATCACCAAGCACCCCAATTTCAAGTACACTGCCGACGCGGATGACAAGAACGCTTTTGATATTGAAGCATTCTTGTCCGCAAGGCTGAAACTCAAGCCCAATGAGGTCTGCGATGTATATGAAGTAGACACAAAGGGCGCTTAATTTCGTTCCGCTTTAGAAGGGAGTGATCTTATCTATTCGCCGCATCTGCCCTCTATGGGCCATTGGCGTACAAAGCGGACAATCGCGAGAAAAAATAATGAAAAAGGAGGACAGCCGGAATCATGCCCCCGGAAACCGGGCGGCAGATTGTTCCGGCTTTTGTATGCCTATGAAACATGACAAACCTATTTTTTAATCAGATTCCGGCTAACAAACTATATGGCATTTTTTGAACAGGCAATCACCGTTCTTCAGACCCTCGTTATCGCGCTCGGTGCCGGTCTCGGTATCTGGGGCGTTATCAACCTGCTGGAAGGTTACGGCAACGACAACCCCGGCGCCAAGAGCCAGGGCATGAAGCAGCTCATGGCCGGTGCTGGTGTAGCCGTGGTAGGCATGGTCCTTGTACCTCTGCTCTCCGGGCTTTTCTCTGTCTAAGCGTCTCCGTATGAAATCCTTGCCGCTCCCGCAGTTTTGCGGGGGCGGCGGAAAGGAGGTTGACACCGTATGGATTTCTTACTTGAAGCCCTGACAAATTGGCTGAAAGAAATGCTGGTGGGCGGCATTATGAGCAACCTTTCGGGGATGTTTGACAGTGTAAACCAGCAGGTCGCGGATATATCCGTACAGGTAGGCCAGACCCCACAGGGATGGAATGGCAGTATTTTCAGCATGATTGAGAATCTGTCCAACTCCATCATGGTGCCGATTGCAGGCGTGATCCTGGCTATCGTGATGACCGTAGACCTGATCCAGATGATCGCAGACAAGAACAACCTGCATGATGTGGACACCTGGATGATTTTCAAGTGGGTGTTCAAATCAGCCGCTGCCATCCTCATTGTCACAAATACATGGAATATCGTGATGGGCGTCTTTGATATGGCGCAGAGCGTAGTGGCGCAGGCGGCAGGGATTATCAATTCGGATGCGTCCATTGACATTTCCTCAGTTATGACCGATCTGGAACCGAGGCTGATGGAAATGGATCTGGGACCGCTGTTCGGACTGTGGTTCCAATCCCTCTTTATTGGCATTACCATGTGGGCGTTGTATATCTGTATCTTTATCGTGATTTATGGCCGTATGATTGAAATTTACCTTGTGACATCCGTTGCGCCCATCCCCATGGCTGCCATGATGGGCAAGGAATGGGGCGGCATGGGCCAGAACTATCTGCGCTCCCTGCTGGCGCTGGGCTTTCAGGCGTTTCTCATCATCGTCTGCGTGGCAATTTATGCTGTGCTGGTGCAGAACATCGCTCTGGAAGATGACATCATCATGGCGATCTGGAGCTGCGTGGGCTACACCGTACTGCTATGTTTTACGCTGTTCAAAACCGGCAGTCTCGCAAAATCAGTCTTTAATGCCGGGTAATTAGTTATGCCGATAAATATGTGATGAAGCCTGTAAAATCGCCATGCTAAACAAAAAGTATC
>NZ_SPHM01000060.1:0-16926 GCF_005844125.1 Pseudoflavonifractor sp. BSD2780061688st1 E11 | reverse complement strand
TTCGCTGTATCCCACATTTACTACTGCCTCTTAATGAGGTGGCAGTATTGCTAAAAATCAGCAGGTCAGTACACTAGTTTTTAATCACCCTGTCATAAAGCTGCAATGAAATAGCTGAAAAACAGAAAACACAGTAAAAAACTTCTATGACACATCTCATACGAATTCTAATCTGGCAGAAAAGAACCACACTAATAATTGGAAAATGACTAAATTAAACAAAGGGAAAAAATATATGAAATACTATAGAACACAAAATAAAAAAGCCCGCTATTTCGGGCTTTTGCGACTGCGGATGACAGGAATCGAACCTGCACGTCATGGACACCAGATCCTAAGTCTGGCGCGTCTGCCAGTTCCGCCACATCCGCGTACATTAATCCGGCCTTATTTTGCAAGGCCTCAGATAAAAGAATAGACAAGCAGTACTGCTTGTCTAAAGTGAGCGTGCGGGGATTCGAACCCCGGACAACTTGATTAAAAGTCAAGTGCTCTACCGACTGAGCTACACGCCCGTATAATATAATTCAAACCTGGGCTAGTTGGATTCGAACCAACGAGTGCAGGAGTCAAAGTCCTGTGCCTTACCGCTTGGCGATAGCCCAACAGCCCATATTGGGACTAGGGTGGATACAGGGATTCGAACCCTGGGCCTCCAGAGCCACAATCTGGCGCGCTAACCAACTGCGCTATATCCACCATGAAACGTGCCTGCGGGGATTCGAACCCAGGACCTACGGCTTAGAAGGCCGTTGCTCTATCCAGCTGAGCTACAGACACATTGTATAGTTCTTAAAGCATATCCTGCTTTAAGAAAGCGGGTGATGGGAATCGAACCCACGTATCCAGCTTGGAAGGCTGGTGTTCTACCATTGAACTACACCCGCAGATCGCAATATTGATTCCTGTCTCTACCAGGAATCGGGGTGACAGGATTCGAACCTGCGGCCTCCTGGTCCCAAACCAGGCGCTCTAGCCAAGCTGAGCCACACCCCGTTTTTTCGTCTCATCTGTTTTTTCCTGACGACAAAAGTTATTATATATGAACTCCTGATATTTGTCAACAACTTTTTTCATTTTTTTCTACATATCTGATTTCACCCGTCACAGTGCCGTCTTCTGCCATCTCCAGAACAATATAACTCGGCAGCCGGTTCTCCTGCCGAGGGTAGGTAAGGCTGCCCGGATTCATGATAATCATGTCTTTTTCAAACTTCAGACAAGGCTTGTGTGTATGGCCGAAAATAACAATGTCCGCTCCTCTTGCTCTTGCCTCTCTTCTGAGATGATCCAGAGTCATGGATACAAAATAATGATGTCCATGTGTCATAAAAATCTTGTGCGTCTCCATCTGTATTTCCACTTCCGGCGGAAGCTCACCAAAGAAGTCATTGTTTCCGGCTACCACGTAGGCCGGGCATCCGCTTCCATACTGAATTTCCCACTCTCTTCCTTCAACATCACCTGCATGAAAGAGAAAGTCTACCGGTTTCTCCTGTTCCAGAACCTTCTCGAAATTCGTATGTATTTTATGAGTATCACTTACTACCAGGATTTTCTTTTTTTTCATCCACTATCTCTCCTCTATCATCTTCTTCATCTGCCGGAGCCCTCTTCCCCTGTGGCTGATTTCATTTTTCTTTTCCGGCGGAAGCTCTGCCGTAGTGCATCCGTACTCAGGCAGGTAAAAGATCGGATCATAGCCGAATCCGTGTTCACCTTTGATTTCATAGCCGACTCTGCCCTCGATTATACCAAGTGTTGTCTTCTCCTCTCCATCCGGAAAGACTGCTGCAATCGCACATACAAACCGTGCGGTCCTCTTTTCATCCGGCACACCCTCCATACGTCTTAGGAGTTCACCATTCTTGATATCATAGGAAGTATCTGCCCCCATGTATCTGGCAGAATAGATGCCCGGCTCCTTGTTCAGATAGTCGATTTCAAGCCCTGAATCGTCCGCCATCACAATATCGTCCGGCAGAAGCGCATGAACTGCTCTCGCCTTAATCAGCGCGTTCTCCTCAAATGTAGATCCATCCTCAACGATTTCCGGGTTCACCCCTGCCTCTTTCATGGAAAGTATCTCCATGCCAAGATCTTTTAAAATCTCCCTGATCTCCACCATCTTATCGGCATTGCCTGTGGCAAATACAATTCTGCTCATCTTACTCTTCCTTCTTTCTCCTGTTTTTATACACCCTGCTCCTCTTTTTTCCTTCTTGGCGGCTTCGGCCCCATAAACTGGTAAAAATAGGTCTTGATCATTCCATTGTAAATCTTGCGGTTCTTATCCGCCTTTCTTCCAAACCACCGCTCTGTGTCCTCATAGCTTGTGATCATATAGGCCGACCAGTCTTTCAACCCGCGGAAGCTCTCTCCAAAATCCTGATAGATCTGCGGGAGTGTCTCCTTTTCCTCCAGACGTTCTCCATAAGGCGGATTGGTAATAATAAATCCGTACGGCTTTGGATGTCTCAAATCCCTGACCGCCCTCTGCTGGAAGTGGATCAGATGATCTACCCCTGCGTTTACCGCGTTTTTCCGGGCGGTACGGATGACTTCCGCATCAATGTCATATCCCTGGATGTCTGCGGTCACATCCTGTCTGATCCTGTCCTGCGCCTCCGTAGACGCCTCATACCAATGCTTTTTCGGGATCAGATTGCCCCAGTTCTCCGCAGTAAACTCCCGGTTCATTCCCGGCGCAATGTCTGCCGCCATCATGGCTGCCTCAATCACGAAAGTCCCGCTTCCGCAGAACGGATCTACCAGAATCCGGTCTCTCTTCCAGGGAGTAAGCAGAATCAATGCCGCCGCCAGTGTTTCTGAAATCGGAGCCTTTCCGCTCTGCGGACGATATCCCCTCTTGTGCAGAGATTCTCCCGTCGTATCAATCCCCACTGTCACAACATCTTTCTTGATAAAGACACGCACCGGATATTCACTTCCATCTTCCGGGAACCAGTTCTTATGATAATGTTCCTTCATCCGCTCCACCATCGCCTTCTTCATGATGGACTGAATGTCAGACGGGCTGAACAGACGGCTTTTGACCGATGCTGCCTTTGCCACCCAGAACTTTCCGTTCTCCGGTATGTACTGCTCCCACGGGATCTGCTTCGTCCCCTGAAAGAGCTCTTCAAATGTACCCGCAGAAAATTCGCCCGCCTTCAGAAGGACCCGCTCTGCGGAACGCAGGAACAGATTTGCCCGGCACAATGCCAGCTCATCCCCGTAAAAGGACACCCTTCCGTCCTCCACCTGTGAAATCTCATAACCGAGATCCCGGATCTCTCTTTTGAGTACCGCCTCCAGGCCGAAGTGGCACGGTACAACGTATTCTATCTGCATATTGCTTCTCCATTTCCGATTTTCTTCTTACTATATCTTACGTGCTGTCCGCCCGCTTGTCAATAAAGTCTTTTTTTACCAGATGCCGCCGTTCCGGACTTCCCACAAAAAAACCTCCCCGCTTTCTTAGTGATGAAAGCGGGGAAATTCTGTTTCCTGAGACCATATTCCTAATAGTTGCTGTTGTTGTAATCGCTGTAGTCCTTGGTATGGCAGTCTGTTGTCTTATTTGTGTTTTTGTTTTTTGCAGCGTTTTTCGTACGGTCTGTCTGTTTGCTGTTCTGAGTGTGCATATTTCCGTAAGAAGAGCTGTAAGAATTGTTCTCGCTGTTGTTTTTGTTCATATTATTTGTGTTTTTGTAGTTTTTTGCCATTTCCATGTCCTCCTTATTGAATTATGGTACGCTTTTAGTATGCTCGGTTTAAACTAGTTTATACACTTGCGTTTTTCCAAAAAGTGGACAGGAAAAATAAGATTTTCTTCCGATTCTTTAGTATTTTTTAACATTTTGCTTGCTTTTTTCTTTATCTTATATTATACTAACTTTTGTAGAAAGCAGGCTTTCTACACCCCTTATTAATTATTTATACTCCCCTCAAAAGACCGGTGGCTCCCCCATCGGTCTTTTATTTTAAGTTTCTGAAATAAGGAGGTACTGCCGCACAGACAGTACCTCCTTTTCTTTTGTTATCGTCCTCCCATGATGCGGAGAACGAGAATAAGAATCAAAAGCGGCAGTGCAAATGGCAGCACAGCAGCAATCAGGCCGGTCACAATCGATACAATAATCAGAAAGACAATGATGACGCCGGCAAAAAACAAGAGTCGCTTCCACCATGTGTCAATCCCCATCAGGTGAAGAATCGGATGACGGATCTCCTTTTCTTCCTCTTCTTCTGTATACATACTCTGCCCGGAACCGTAGGCACCGGAGGTGCCGCCGTAGTAGTCCCGTTCATTTTCAGCGGAATTAATGATCGTGCGGGCAATCACCCACGGATCGCCAAGCATATCCAGTATCTCCTGCTCCGTTCTGCCGTTTTTTATCTCGCTTCTTATATAAGAATCATAGTATTCGATATTCTCCTGAACCGCCTGCGCATTCAGATCGTTTTCGAGAGCTTCGCGCAGTTTATTCAAAAATTCGCTTCGATTCATCTCTTATACCTCAAAAATCAAATCCCCGTAAGACGGCATCGGCCAGATTTCCTTATCCACAATCATTTCCAGTCTGTCAACCGGAATTCTGAGTGCTTCCATAGCCGGAACTACCTGTTCGTGGAAGTATTCTGCCTGTACCTTCCCTTCTTCTTTGGTGGATGCCTCCTGTGTCACCTGCTCCAGTGTGGTGAGTGCTGCTTTTGTCTCTTTTAAGAGGCTGCTTGTTTCAATCAGAAGATCTCTTTGCACCTCAGCGTCTACACCTGCCTGTACCACTGCGTTGACAGTCTCAGCCAACGTCTTTGTTCCGCGGATTACCGCTGGAATAATGTGTTTGCTTGCAATATCAATCATCGTACGGGCTTCAATATTCACCGCTTTTGCATAGGCTTCATATTTGATTTCTGCACGGGAATCCAGCTCCGCTCTTGTAAATACATGGAATTTTTCAAACATTTCCACGTTTTTATCTGCTACAAGCGCCGGAATCGCGTCCACCATGGACGGAAGATTTGGAAGCCCTCTTCTTTCCGCCTCTTTTACCCATTCTTCTGAATAACCGTTGCCGTTGAACACAATCTTCTGATGCTCCGTCGCATATTCCTTGATCAGATCATGTACAGCCTGTTCAAAGTCCTCCGACTGTTCCAGAATGTCGCAGGCATCGCAGAGAGCCTCTGCCACAATCGTATTTAATACGATATTCGGCGCAGCCGCAGAATCTCTGGAGCCGAGCATACGAAATTCAAACTTGTTACCTGTAAAGGCAAACGGTGAAGTTCTGTTCCTGTCTGTCGCGTCCTTATTCAGACCCGGAAGCGCTTTGACGCCTGTCTGGAGCTTTCCGCCTTTAATACTGTGTGTCGCATTTCCAGAAATAACAAGCTGTTCCAGCACATCCTCCAGCTGTTCTCCAAGGAAGACGGAAATGATTGCCGGCGGCGCCTCGCTGGATCCAAGTCTGTGGTCATTTCCCGGATCTGCCGCAGACTCTCTTAAAAGGTCCGCATGTCTGTCTACAGCTCTGAGCACACAGAGAAGCATCAGAAGGAACTGAATGTTCTCATGAGGTGTTTTTCCCGGATCCAGAAGATTTTTCCCGTCATCGGTTGTCAGAGACCAGTTGTCATGCTTTCCTGATCCGTTCACTCCTGCGAACGGCTTCTCGTGAAGCAGGCAGTGAAGTCCCTGCCGTTCCGCTACCTTTTTCAACGTCTCCATAATCAGCTGGTTGTGGTCAACCGCCACGTTGCACTCTACATAAATCGGAGCCAGCTCGTGCTGGGCCGGAGCAACTTCATTGTGCTGTGTCTTTGCAGTCACGCCCAGTCTCCAGAGCTCCTCATTGACTTCTTTCATAAATGCCGCGATCCTGGCGCGGATGCTTCCGAAATAATGGTCATCCAGCTCTTGTCCTTTCGGAGGCATTGCTCCAAAAAGTGTACGGCCTGTAAATACAAGATCTTTTCTTTTCAGATATTTTTTCCGGTCTACAAGGAAATATTCCTGCTCAATGCCGACCGACGGCTTTACGCGCTTTGACGTCGTATTTCCGAACAGGCGCAGAAAGCGCAGTGCCTGTTTATTAATTGCTTCCATCGATCTGAGAAGCGGTGTCTTCTGATCCAGCGCTTCTCCTGTATAAGAGCAGAAAGCAGTCGGAACATAGAGAATACATCCATTTTCGTCTTTCTTCACAAACGCAGGAGACGTAGGATCCCATGCAGTATACCCGCGGGCTTCAAATGTAGCCCGAAGTCCTCCTGACGGGAAAGAAGATGCATCCGGTTCCCCTTTGATCAGTTCTTTTCCCGAAAAGCTCATCAGCACCTTTCCATTCGCCATCGGTGCAGAAATAAAGGAATCGTGCTTTTCCGCCGTGACCCCGGTAAGAGGCTGAAACCAGTGCGTATAATGTGTGGCTCCTTTTTCTATTGCCCATTCTTTCATCTCATGGGCAATCACATCCGCTGTAGCAATATCCAGTTCTTTTCCCTCTTCGATCGTCCGTCTCAGCTCTTTGTAAATCTTCTTCGGCAGACGCTCCTGCATTACGGTATCGTTAAATACATTTTCCCCGAAAATCTCTGCTACATTGATCACCTTTTTGTTGTCCTCCATGCTTTCTCCTCCATATTCTTTATACAGAAAAAGGCACTCCATACAAGTGGAATGCCTTTTATTCTCTTGTTTCGATTATTCAGCTTTTCCAACAGAGCCGAATAATTCCATTTTTTCTTTTACTTTTTCAACGATAGCTTCTGTACCCGGTTTTAATAATTTACGAGGGTCAAAGCCTTTCTTTTCTTTGTCTTTACCTTCTTCGATGTATTTGCGTGTAGCTTCTGCAAATACAAGCTGGCATTCTGTATTTACATTGATCTTTGCCACTCCAAGGCTGATTGCCTTTTTGATCATGTCATCCGGAATACCTGTACCTCCGTGAAGTACCAGCGGCATATCGCCTGTAAGTTCCTGGATTGCATCAAGAGTTTCAAAGCTCAGTCCCTGCCAGTTTTCCGGATATACTCCGTGAATGTTTCCGATTCCGGCTGCAAGCATGTCAACGCCGAGATCAGCGATCATCTTGCATTCCTGCGGATCTGCACATTCGCCGGCTCCGACAACACCGTCCTCTTCGCCGCCGATGGAACCAACCTCTGCTTCCAGAGACATTCCTTTTTCCTTGCAGATAGCTGCAAGTTCTTTTGTCTTGGCTACGTTCTCCTCGATCGGGTAGTGAGAACCGTCAAACATAATGGAAGAAAAACCTGCTTCGATGCATTTCTGGCATCCTTCGTAAGTACCGTGGTCTAAGTGAAGTGCAACCGGAACTGTGATTTTCATCTCTTCCAGCATGCCGTTAACCATTCCGACTACTGTTTTAAAGCCTGTCATGTATTTTCCGGCACCTTCGGACACACCCAGGATAACCGGGGATTTTGTCTCCTCTGCCGCTGTCAGAATCGCTTTTGTCCATTCCAGGTTGTTAATATTGAACTGACCTACTGCATAATGTCCTGCTTTTGCTTTTTTTAACATTTCTGCTGCTGATACTAACATAATTTTTCCTCCACTTCTCTAAGATATGACCCCCAGGGGAATCGAACCCCTGATTCCACCGTGAGAGGGTGGCGTCTTAACCGCTTGACCAGGGGGCCATGTGCCAGTGAAGAACACGTCTGTGTTACCTCACTTGCTTATTGTATACTATTTTCCCGAAATATACAAGTCTTTTTTTTCGTTATTTTCATCATTATTTTCAGACAATTCTTCGTACGGATGATGAATCAACTCCTGGGCCTTTTCTTCCGGAACCATAATACAGAGTTCCTGCTGTCTGTTTTTGATCCGTACCCTGTCAAATTCCCCTCCGAATTCTCCGTCCAGCGTCCACGGAATCTCTTCAAGGGACTCAAAAGTTATTGTTTTTGCTTTGATATTATAAATATAGGTGGAGTTTTTCTCCTTGCTCATCAAAGCGGTGACAATGCTCTGAAGCTCTAGAAGATTTTTCGGTGATCTGATAAGGGTTGCTTCAAATTCTCCGTCGTCAAACTCCACTTCGTGGCCGAACATATTGCGGAACCCTCCCATGGATCTGGAATTTGTCACGGAACAGAATAGAAAATCATCCTCGATCTCTGTCTCATCGTATGTCACCTTGACATGATAGGACGGAATATCAAACAGCCGTTTCGCACCTTCCAGCAAGTATGCCAGATGTCCGAGCATGTTCTTCATTTCCTGCTTCGTCTGATAGGAGACGTCGGTAAACAGACCGAAGGCCGCCACATACACGAAATAATCATCGTTGAACTGGCCGATATCACAATGAAACGGCTTGCCGTTGACCGCTGCGTCAGCCGCGCTCAAAAGATCTTTTGGAATATGAAGACTGTTCGCAAAATCGTTGGTCGTACCTGTTGGAATGTATCCGACCGGTATCCTGCTTCCCCGCTTCATCATTCCGGTAACAACTTCATCCAGTGTTCCGTCTCCGCCGCTGCACACGACGATATCATAATCCTCTTTGAATTTCATGACTTTTTTGTATGCATCGTGATAACTCTGTGTCGGATAAATCACAACTTCACATCCGCTTTTTACGAACAGATCCACGATGTCAGATAATTTCGGCTTCAAAAGCCCTTTTCCTGCATTGGGATTATAAATAAATAAAATCTTTTTCATCTCCTGCTGCCACCTTTACTAAAACCTCTTGCCTGTTTGCTGAAACGACAGGAAAAGGATGTTAACCTTCTTGACCGGCAACACCCTTCTCATTCTCTCCTGTTTCTATGTATGTCACGGAACTATCTTGCATGTTCCAGGAATTTCTCAATGCCATTTGCTGCTGCTTCTTCGTCGACGCCTTCTGCAACCACCGTCAGATCTTCGCCTCCGCTTAATTTCAGGCTCATCATGCCCATAATGCTTTTCGCGTTGATCTTCTTGCTGCCGATCTCAATGAACACACGGCTTTCATACTGACTTGCCTCCTGTACAAGCAAAGCGATCGGTCTTGCATCCAATCCGTCGTCACATTTGATCTTCAATGGTTTCTTAATCATTTTGTACCTCCTTGAACTCCATTTGCTTTTCTTAACTTCTCAGCAATTTCGCCTAGACGGCGCAGCCTGTGGTTGACTCCGGACTTGCCAACCGGTTCCGGCATCAGCTCTCCAAGCTCTTTCAATGTCGCTTCCGGATACTGCAGACGGGCCATGGCCATATCCCTCAATCCATCGGAAAGCTTTTCAAATCCCATATGATCTCTGATATATTCGATATCTTCCATCTGATTGACTGCAGCGGACACGGTCTTCTGAATATTGGCGGTTTCACAGTTCACCTTACGGTTTACCGAGTTCCGCATCTCTTTCAGAATCCGGATGTTCTCAAATTCCATGAGGGCAACCGGCGCATCCATCACATTCAGTGCAAGTGAGATCTGAGTACCTTCTTTTAAATACACGACAAACGACTTCTTCCGTTTCACCACTTTTGCGTCCATCTCAAAGCCATGCATCATCTTCTGAAGAAGAGTCGCCTTTTCCCCGGACGCACATACAATTTCAAAATGATAAGATTTGTGCGGGTCACTCATGGATCCCGCTGTCAGAAAGGCTCCCCGAAGGAATGCCCTTTTGCAGCACCCGTTCTGGAAAACGAGACTGCTCACTCCGGAAAATCCCGCCTGTTTTTCTGGATCCCTGACAAGCTTTGCCGCCTGCTGGATTCTGTCGGTATGTTTCCGGCCTCCTACTGTTATCAAATATAAAATACTTTTTTTGTCCTGATTTCTACGGATAGAAATTTCAGCCTTTATATTAAACGCTTTTTCCAATAATGTAAAGTACTTTCTTGCAACTGCAATATTTTCCGTGCTGAGCCTTAAGTATGTCTGCTCCCCCTCTTCCAGAGATGCTCCGGCCGAAAAACACAGAATTGCCGCGCATTCTGCAATCTGGCAGTGTCTTGCGCTGCTTATCTGTCCTGCCAGCTCCTCCTTTACCTTTCCTGAAAATGACATCTTTATATTCCTTTCACCCGGGCATCCTTTTCAATGTCCCTGTGCTCGATCTTCAGCCCGTATCCTTCTTCCTGTTCCAGGGCATAGTACAATGCGTTGGCAAGCGTGACAGACCTGTGTTTGCCTCCGGTACACCCGATCGCAATGACAAGCTGGTTTTTTCCCTCCGCCACATAGTTCGGAATCAGAAACTGTACCATGTCCGTCAGTTTATCGAGAAAAATCCTTGCAGTTTCGCTGTTCATTACATAGTCCCTGACCGGAGCATCATTTCCGCTCATCGGGCGCAGCTCCGTAATATAGTACGGATTCGGAAGAAACCGTACATCAAACACCAGATCCGCATCCCCGGGAATTCCATATTTGAATCCAAAGGAGAGGATCGTCACATACAGATTTTTATAGTTTTTGTTCTCCACAAAAATCTTATGGATTTCGGCGCGAAGCTCTCTTGTAAGCATCTGGCTTGTATCAATGATATAGTCCGCCTGCTGTTTCAGAAACACAAGCCGCCTTCTCTCTTCGTCAATGCCTTTATCCACCCTGCCCTCGCCGGCAAGCGGATGGCTCCGCCTCGTCTCCTTATACCGTTTGATCAATGCCTGATCCGAAGCGTCAAGAAACAGGATTTCGAATTTTACGCCCTTTTCTCTCAGCTTTTCCAAAGTCTCCTGAAGCTGTACAAATTTCTGACTGCTTCGGATATCAATTCCAAGCGCCACCTTCGTATATTCTGATCCCGGGAGGATCAGCATCTCCATAAATTTCGGCAGAAGCGGGACCGGCAGATTATCCACGCAGAAATATCCTACATCTTCCAGCATCTTAAGCGCTGTTGATTTGCCCGCTCCCGAAATGCCCGTCACAATTACAATCCGCATATTTCATACCGCCTTTTCTTTCTTGTATCTCTTATCTTTCGTCCCGTCTGTTCCTGAATTCCCCAATCCTTCTTACTTCCGGCTCCAGCCTGACACCAAATGCCCGGTATACCCGGTCCGATACTTCCTGCATCAAACGGTTCACATCATCAGCTGTAGCCCCGCCTTTATTGATCACGAAACCGCTGTGCTTTTCCGATACCTGCGCTCCTCCGACCGTAAATCCCCGAAGACCCGCATCCTGAATCAGTTTCCCGGCAAAATATCCTTCCGGGCGCTTAAATGTGCTCCCTGCGCTCGGGTACTCCAGAGGCTGCTTGGTGATCCTTCTCTGCTTGAAATCCTCCATTTTCATAAGGATCTCCTCCCTGCTTCCTTTTTCCAGACGGATGCATGCCTCCAGCACAATGCAGCCACGCTTCATCACGGCGCTTGTCCGGTATCCGAATTCCAGTTCATCCTGTGAAAGGACAATCGTATTTCCGTCCCGGTCAAGAGCCGTCACCTGTACAATAACATCTTTCATCTCCCCGCCGTAGGCTCCCGCGTTCATGACCGCAGCTCCTCCGATCGTTCCGGGAATTCCGGATGCAAACTCAAATCCGGCAAGTTCATTCTCCAGTGCCGCTGCCGCAATCTGGCTCATCAGGGCACCTGCCTGTGCCCGGATTTGCTCTCCCCGGACTTCAATTCCCGACATTTCCCTGCCGATCGCGATAATGACACCCCGGTATCCGTCATCGCTCACCAGAAGATTACTTCCGTTTCCAACGATATAATACTGTACTCCCTCTTTTTTACAAAGCTCTGTCAGCTTTTTGATTTCTTCGCTGTCTGATGGTGAAACAAAGTAGTCTGCCGGCCCGCCGACCCTGAAAGTCGTATGTCTTGCCATCGGTTCCTGCTCTTTTACCCGTTCCGGTGCCGTACATCCACACAGTTTCTCATAAAATTCTCTGTTCATATTCATCTGCCTATTCTCCAAAATGTTCTTTCCATCATAGTCTGTTTCCATTTCATTGTCTTATCATACATCAAAGACTGTTCAAATTCAATGAACTCTTGCAAATTCAGAAAAAATACGATAGTATAGAAATCAGTATTATTTATCAAAAGGAGTGAACTTTTCTTGGACTCGAGTACAGTCATACAAATTGTAATTCTCATATGTTTACTGGCGTTTTCCGCATTCTTTTCTTCCGCGGAGACATCTCTTACTACGGCTAACAAGATCCGTATGCGTTCTCTGGCAGACGAGGGAAACAAGCGTGCAAAAATGGTGCTCTGGCTTTCCGAGCATTCCCCTCAGATGTTGACTGCCATCCTGATCGGAAACAACGTTGTCAATCTTTCCGCCTCATCCCTTACTACGAGTATTGCTTATCAATTCGGCGGCTCCGCAATTGTCGTCGCCAATGCAGCGATCACCATCCTGATCCTGCTTTTCGGAGAGATTACGCCAAAAACGACCGCGACACTGTATCCTGAAAAGATCTCTTTGATTTACGCGCCGATTGTCAAGTTTTTTACCAGAATCATGTCACCGCTCGTTGCCCTGATCAATCTGCTTTCCAAAGCAGTACTTTTTCTTCTTCACATCGATGCGAATGCTCAGAGCCGTACCATGACGGAGACTGAACTTCGTACCATCGTAGATGTCAGCCACGAAGACGGCGTCATCGAATCCGAAGAAAAAGAAATGATCTACAATGTATTTGATCTTGGAGACGCCAAGGCAAAAGATGTCATGGTCCCGAGAGTCCATGTGACATTTGCCGATATCAACAGCACCTACGATGAACTGATCGAGATCTTCCGCGAGGATAAATTCACACGGCTTCCGATCTACGAAAATACAACGGACAACGTGGTTGGTACTATTAATATGAAAGATCTTCTTTTATATGACAACACAAAAGAATTTCATGTCCGTGATATTTTGCGGGACGCATACTTTACTTATGAATATAAAAATATCTCCGAGCTCCTTGTCGAAATGCGGGAGGCTAAATTCAACATCGCGATCGTCCTCGACGAATACGGCGAGACGGCCGGCCTCATCACACTGGAAGATATCCTCGAGGAAATTGTAGGAGAGATTCATGACGAGTATGACGAGGATGAAGAAGAGGACGTAAAAGAACTGGGAACTCATGAGTATATTGTAGAGGGCTCTACCAACCTGGATGACCTGAACGATGAGCTTGGGCTGAATCTGGAATCTGATGACTACGATTCTCTTGGCGGCTTTATCATCGAGCATCTCGACCGCCTTCCTGCTGCCGGTGACGAGGTCACGACTGCGGACGGCGTCCGCCTGGTAGTGGAAAAGCTGGATAAAAACCGTATCGAGAGTGTCCATGTCTATCTTCCGCCTCACTGGATCCATCCGGACAAAGAGGAAAACTGATAAATCAGAAAACAACAAAGCGCCGTTCCCGGATCTGCTCCGGCACGGCGCTTTGTTTATCTGTCAGTTTTCTTCTTCGTCTTTCACTTCCTCGCCCGCAAGCTTTAAAACAGAGCGGATTTCCGCCTCGCTCCTGTCCGTATAAAGGGCAAGTTCTTCCAGTGTAATCTTTCTGCCCATCTCTTCTTTGAGCTTTTTGATCTGTCTTTCCAGCTCGTCCACCTTCTCAACCATCTTCCGGTCTCTGACATGGACGTCTTTCTGCTCTTCCTGAAATGCCTCGATCCCCTCCTGTACCGCTTCCAGAATCTTTTCTTCGTCTTCTGTCTCCTGAAGCGCCAGCATCAGGCTGACATTTCCTTCCTGTACCAGATCCCCGAGAAAAACGCTCCCGTCATGGACAGATTCCGCGATCCCCAGTACTTTTTCCAGAAATTCGGAAAGTCCTTTTTGCTCTCCCTGCACTTCTCTTAACTCCATCTGATAATTGCGAAGATAGCGCTTTTCTTCCTCTGAATAGGATTTCTCCCTTTCCTCTTCTGTCAGAATTCTCCCATGCTTTCTTTCGTATCCTGATACGGCTACCTTCTGAGACAAAAGGTAGTCGTATACCAGCTCCATCTGTTCGTCGCTTAAATGGTCATCTTCAAAATATTTCTCGATTTCTTCTTTCCGGATCCTGTTATCCTGCCGCTTTGCCTCTTCCAGAATCCATCCAAGTTTTCCCTGAAATTCCAGTCTGTCTGCCATCTGTATTTCTCCTTTTCTTTTTCGTGCCGGTATCTGTCTTTATTCTGATACAATCACCGTCTGATATCCGGCCCGTTTCAGTGCCTGCTCGGTATCCGCTGCTTTGTCGACGGAAGCAAAATTTCCTGTCAGCACTTTATAATATGGTCCCTCATGGCTGATAAAAGCCGGGAATTCATCTGCAATCAGTTCGTCCTTCAGCCTTTGTGCATTGTCCGGATTACGGAATGCACCGGCCTGAATGTGGTAGCGGGCCTCTTCTTCTGTTTCCTCCGTCTCTGTTTCCGGCGTCACCCCCGGCATTTCCTCCGGTTCACTGTCCAGGTCCGTATCCGGGCGCTGCATCAGTGTATCAAGAATTCCCTCAGCGATTGCCAGAGCAATAGCGTCAAAATTCTCATCAAAAATCTGATTATCCGTGTCGGAATTGATAAATCCCAGTTCCACAAGAACGGCCGGCATCTTCGTCCGTTTCAGGACGACCAGATTCGGTCTTGCCTTCACTCCCAGATTCCGGAAACCGATTGTCTCCAGCTGGTCATTGATATCCTCAGCCATCTCATATTTGATTCCTGAAAGATCATATACGAGACTTTCCACCCCGGACACTGCATTGTCCGCCGGGTAGGAATTCCGGTGGATCGAAATAAAATAATCCACTCCGGCCTCATTTGCTTTCATCGCTTTCTGATACGGTGTCTCGTAGATGTCTGTTGTCCGCGTATACTGAACGTCAATTCCCCGGTTTTCCAGAATCTCTCCCACCGCCAGTACCATCTGAAGTGCGTCATCTTTCTCCTGTCTTCCTTTGTAAACAGCACCCGGATCTCTTCCGCCGTGTGCTGATTGTAGTTTACGCAAATTGTGATATGTATTCCCCAGTATATATGGGGAGTTAGAAATGTATTGAGATTAGATAGCCTTTTTCTCCAAGTCCTCACAGTAAACGCTTGAAAATAAATGTTCCAGCTCATTTCCGAAGTTGTATGAGATTTTAAGTTTGCGGTTTTCATAAACTGTTATCTGGTCTATCATTTCCACAATAATATCTCTGTCTAATTCTTCAATGTCTTTCAGTTCCAACAACCGCCTTAACCACGGTGTTTCAAAAACATCTTCTGTTACACTTTCCTTTTTCTTTTCTTCCAGCGTTTCAATCTGTTTGGAGTAAAGCGTTTCTTTTTGTTGATAGTCCTCTCGATAAGAAAGAAATTCTTCTTTAGAAATCAGTTCGTCTTTGTAATCTTCATAAATTGACTTTTTCAACTTCTTCACTCTTTCAAGCTCTGCTTTTAACTTTGTCAATTCTATGTCTGTTGATTTTCTAATTTTTGTTGCTGTGAAAGATTGTGATTTTACAAGTTCCTGCAAGTTCTCTACATTGCGGATAATCTGCTTTAAATCTCCCAGCACAATATCATTCAATACTTGAAACGGGAGCGTGTGCGGAGTGCAATAATCTTTTCCACTTCTTTTGTAAGTTCCACAATAGAATGAATAGGACTTACTTCCGTCAGCACGTCGCCAGAAATTTTTCATCATTGCCCGACCACAATCGCCACACTTGATAAAACCTGCAAAGATATTTTTATTTGTTTCTAAATCAATATCCCTATGTTTTTTCGTCAGCAGTTTTTGTACCTTATCCCACAGTTGACGGTCTATAATCGGTTCATGTGTATTTTCAACCCTTATCCAGTTTTCTTTCTCAACTGGACGCTGTTTGCTTCTCATACGTTGATGTTTCTTTCCTTGTACCATATTTCCAATATAAAGCTCATTTTGTAACATCACTTTAATCGTGGAATACGTCCAATAAGAAGTTTTCTCTAAACGGTTGCAATTTTTGTAATTTTCGCCGTTGAGCTTTTTATATTCCGACGGACAAAGGATACCCTCTGCATTTAGTATTTTGGCAATGCTTTGTTTTCCTATTCCTTGTGCATACATAGTAAATACTCTTTTTACAACTTCAGACGCATATTCATCAATCACAAGTTTATTTTTATTTGCAGGAGATTTCTTATAACCATAACTTGTAAAAGCTCCGATAAATTCTCCTGCTTTCTGCTTTGATTTTACAGTCGCTTGAATTTTATTAGAAATATCTCTGGCATACTGTTCGTTGAATATATTTTTAATAGGAAGTAACATATCGTATGCCTGCTTCATACTATCAATATTATCTGTTACAGAAATAAAACGAACATTAAGCTCTGGAAATATTCTTTCCAAATATCGCCCCGTATCAATGTAATCTCGTCCAAAACGGGAAAGGTCTTTTACAACAACACAATTTACCTTGTTATCTTCAATGTCAGCAATCATTCTATGAAAGTCTGGTCTATTAAAATTCGTTCCCGTAAAACCGTCATCAATATAAACATCATATAAGATAAAGTCATCATGCTTGTTCACATATTCTGTTAAAAGTTTTCTCTGATTTCCTACACTATCGCTTTCTTCCTTATCTCCGTCCTCTCGTGATAATCTGATATAAATAGCCACGTTAAATAAGTTTGAACCTTTTTGATAAATCATTTTTCCACCTATTCAACTGCCGTACCTATGATAATATTATACCATAAAGTACGGCTTCTTTCCATTGTTTTCAAGGGTTTTACCCTCTTGATAGTCCTTTTTTTACATGAGATTTCACGATACGGACAAGCAATTCCTCTACGGAAAATTTACCTAAAAATTCCCGTTCTACGATATATTGTGCAGATTCTTTTTTAGCCAAGTTATCAACCCCCCCCGACTTTGCCACTTTATAAAAAGTAAATCTTCCAAAAACATCGTATTTATCAATGTTTTTGGAAGATTGATTCAA
>NZ_SPHM01000005.1:0-125961 GCF_005844125.1 Pseudoflavonifractor sp. BSD2780061688st1 E11 | reverse complement strand
GAACAGTGATTTCCTCTTTTCGGACAGGTGATTTCCAAAACACCGGACAGGCGCTTTCAGCGCACCGGTATATCCATTTCCAGAGATGAAGGGGGAAATGGATCAGATCAGTGACGTTTTTTCGACCATGGGGAATTTCAGTGCTGCCTTTGGCATGGATCAGGTAAGCTTTGGTACCTTGACCGGTTTCTACGCTATTGAATGTGGAAATATCCTTGGACTTGGAGGAGCTTTGTATGCCGCCATGTGCGGGATCTCAATGCTGTCTAAAGAAGAAAAAGGGCATACGGCAGAATTCCTTCTGACCCACCCGGTCAGCCGGAGACGAATCATGAGCGGAAAACTTGCGGCGTTATTTTTTCAGATTATGGTCCTCAATGCCTTTGTACTGCTCATCTCAATAATCTCCATTTATGCGGTGGGGGAAGATATTCCCTGGAAAGAGATTCTCCTGCTTCATCTGGCCTATGCTCTATTGCAGATAGAGATTGCTTCCATATGTTTCGGTATTTCAGCCTTTCTGCGGAAAGGAAGTCTGGGAGTCGGTCTTGGACTTGCGATTATACTTTATTTTCTTAATATTATTGCAAATATATCTGAATCCGCTGAATTTCTGAAGTATATTTCTCCGTACGGTTACGCAGAAGGTACAGAAATTGTAACAAATATAAGCCTGGACGGAGTAATGGTAGTGCTTGGAATGCTCTATGGAGCATGCGGGATTGCTGCAGCCTATATAAAATACAATAGGAAAGATATTCTATAGAAAACGGATTTGAGACATCCAGACAAGCGTGTCGGGTTGAAAATACGGCATTTTCTCACTTTGTGTCGTGTAAATAATCGGACTTTTGACATACTCTGTTACTCAAGGAGGTATGGTGAATGGATCAGAAAAAAACAGGTCAGTTTTTGAAAACATTGCGTAAAGAAAAGAACATAACGCAAGAAGTGCTGGCAGAACCTTTAAATGTATCCAGCAGAACAGTATCCAGATGGGAAACAGGAAGCAATATGCCGGATATCAGTTTACTTGTTGAATTAGCAGAGTTCTATCAAGTTAGTATATCTGAAATCATTGACGGAGAAAGGAAAAGTGAGAAAGTGAAGCAGGAAACAAAAGATACTGCAATAAAAATGGCAGAATACAGTAAAAATGAGCTTAATACAGAGAAAATAAAAATAATAAGCGTTTTTCTCATGACATTTGGGGTATTTATTATGATATCTTCTTTTGCAGTCTTTCCAAATGAAAGTAGTTGGGGAAGCATTTATGCGATAATTGGCGGAATGATACTAACTGCAGGAATTTATTTTAGAATAAAACCCGTGTTGCTGAAAAGAAGCTCACGAATATTATGCATTGCCGGATGCGCTGTTGTGTTATTTGGAATATTTACAGTTTCAGATTATATTGCAGTTTCACAATTTCATCAGGTTCCCCGGTTCAGCTATGAGAAATCCTATGGAGAAAATATAGTCGAACACAAAACATTATTTTATACAGTTATTCAAAAAAATCCGGGAACCGAAAATGAAAACGTAGAAATTGAAAAATGATTTCATACCGATTTCAGTTAGGCTGGTAAAAGTTATGTTATAGAAGAAAATGACAGGATACCTAGTGAATATATAATAAGGAAAACGGCTTAAAAATTGAGACATAAGCGGGGGAAAGTTTTGAGAATAGAAATCAGAGACTTGCGAAAAAAGGACTATAAAAAAGCGATACAATTTGCAATTACAGGGATGCATTTTGACTGGTATTTAAATAATAAATTTTTGCTCAATGCGTATGGACGGTATTTTTGGTATCTTGAACTGAACCGCGCGACACAGATTTTTGCGGCCTATGTAAATGGCAAATTTGCAGGTGTTTTGCTGGCAGAAATTAAAGGTGAGAAAAGGAAACAGCAAAGTGTACCGGGAAAAATTTATGTTGGACTGGTTGGCATGATCCAGAGAAAACTTTTTAAGGGTGGGGCAGGTCTTTATGAAAAGACTACAAAAGAACAATTAGCACACTATTTGAAGTCCTATACGCCGGATGGGGAAATTCTTTTCCTTGCTGCCGATCAGGACTGTAAAATCAAGGGAATAGGTACAGCACTTCTCCATGCTTTGGAAGCAAAAGAAAAAGGGAAAACGTTTTATCTATACACAGATGATGTCTGTACCTATCAGTTTTATGAACATAGAGGATTTGAGAGGGCAGAAGAAAAGAAAATCGTATTAGAAATGCCAAAAGGGAAAGTTCCGTTAAGATGCTTCCTTTACAGCAAGAAGTTGTAATACATGCTGGCTTATACAGGAAGAGTCATTGACAGGGAAAATACTGCATGTCAACGTGTTTTGCTATACGATTACTGATTAAAATGACGCAATTGCACATAATATTCCTGTGAAGATTAAAAATACTCCTGCTAGGCGGTACAACATGAGTGCCAGATCCGAAGGTTCTGCGTTTTTATACCACCAACCACGAAAGAGATACCATACGCTTCTTGCTCCAAAAAAGTTCCACGCTCCAACGCCAATTAGTGCTAATGCAAGAAGTATGGATGGTGAACCGTTATTACTGGTTCCTCGTGCATTGTCCATTACCCCCTCGATACTATAATTGAGGGAGAACAGGTCAATATAGCCTTTGTTTTTTCTTTCAATCGAATTATACTCTGCCGGCGTGGCAAATCCTCCGTTAATTTCTGTTTGGGAAAATACATATCCATCGGGGTAGTTAACTGTAAAAACAATGCTATTTCCGGAAACTCCATACTCAAATGTATACGTTCCGTTTTCCGAAGTAATTGTTCCGGCAGATAAGTTGTTTTGATCCAATGTGATAGTCAGAGATTGTCCATCAATTTCCACTACCTCTGAATAAGGAGCTGATTTCGCAGTATTGCAATTACATGCACCTAAAACAAGCGCTAAAAGCATCACGACTATCAGAACGCATTTGCGTTTTATGTTTGCCATATTGATGTCCCTCCTCCACGTTCTAAACGGCTGCCCTTGAATTTTGCAACCTCAGTTAAATCCCATTTCAGTTCTTACGCAACGGTGTCGTTAAAGTCCGCCAGTTTGAATGGTTAATTCCACTATCCAGCCCCTTTTTTATTATGGTTTCATTTTATCACAATTCCGGTAGCGTGGAAATAGGGGGATTATCAGGTGATTTCCGGCCTTGTGGATATGCGGGACGGACGGTCATTTCGGTGTAGACTTAGGTTAGTCCATCATTGATAACACGCCCACGTTTATGATACAATTTCTATAGAGTAAAAGTATTGTAAACGTGGGGTTTTTCTTTAGAAAGGAGGAAAAACCGATGTCAAACTATCTGAATTATCAGGAAGAGATCACGAACATCGTAAAAAGCAGAAAGAAACTGTCAATGATAATTTTAGCTGGCGTATATCTTGGGATCTGGGCGGTTTCGCTGATTTCATTCTGGTTGTTCGGCAGCGGATCGGATGCGCTGGGGTACAGTATTATGTATCTGTGGATACTGCTCCCGGTAACTACATTTATTCTTTCGCTGATCATCGGAAAGAACGATTATTGGGGACAGAAAAAATGGCTTATTGCCCTCGGATTTGGACTGATGTATATGCTTGCGGAATATGGGACATTCAGTGCGGCCAATATGATTACGTTTCAAAAAATCAATCTGCCGGAATTTATTATGATACCAATAGGTACAATGGTTTCTCTGATTGGAATGGGAATCGGCACGAGGATTCGTCGTTGTGCATGGTCAAATTAAAAAGAAGAGATGAAAGAAACGCAATAAGCGGGGTTACAGAAGATGCAACTGCCAGTTGACACATTGAAAAGCACCGATTGGTAGCATGCAACTGCAAAAAAATCTAAAATCAGGCTATAAAAAATAATGCATGGGAGGATAAGATATGATTTTTGCAGACAAATTGGTCCGGCTTCGTAAAAAGGCGGGATGGTCACAGGAAGAACTGGCAGAACAGATGAATGTATCGAGACAATCCGTTTCAAAATGGGAAGGTGCCCAGTCGGTCCCTGATCTGGAGAAAATGATACGTTTGTCAAAACTTTTTGGAGTCACTACAGATTACTTATTAAAAGACGAGATCGAAGAGGCGGGGGCGATTCTTACTGATATGGAAGAAACATCAGTAAGAAATGTGTCCATGGAAGAGGCCAATGCGTTTCTTTCGGTAAAAGCAGAAACTTCAAAGACGATTGCCGGGGCTACATTTTTATGTATTCTTTCACCGGTGTGCCTCCTTCTGTTAGGAGCTGCCAGTGAAAACGCCAGCCTGAATGTATCGGAGAATACAGCAGGCGGTATCGGAATGATTGTCATGTTGGTTATGGTTGCAATTGCTGTGGCAATATTCATACACAGCGGCAGCAAAACGGCACCGTACGAATATCTGGAAAAGGAAGTATTTGAGACAGAGTACGGCGTGACCGGGATGGTAAAAGAACGTAGAGACCACTTTAAAAGTGATTATGTGAGAAGCAATATGATCGGTGCATGTCTTTGCGTAACGGCTTTGATCCCGTTGTTTGGCGGTGCGGTTATTAATGAAGAGAATGACCTGCTTATGGCTTTGATGCTTTGCATTTCATTTGTAATCGCTGGAATCGGTGTTGTTTTTTTCATCAAAGTCGGAATTATCTGGGAAAGTTATAAAAAACTGCTTCAGGAAGGAGATTATACAAGAACGAAGAAAGAGCATCGTTCTTTCCAGTCGGTAATTACAACCGTATACTGGCTGGTTGCAACAGCAATTTATCTGTCATTTAGTCTTCCGACAGAAAGCTGGAAAGAAGGATGGATTGTCTGGGTGATAGCTGCCGTATTATTCCCGGCGGTGATTGCCATTGCGAATGCGATAGAGAATAATAGGAGAAAATAGATGCAAAGGGAGAGCAGACAAATCAGGATCTGCTCTCTTTTTTCACGTAAGGGATATGACAGGAAGAATGGCGGGTGATATAATAAAGAAAAAATGACTGTCAGATGAGATGAGGGGGAGGAAGAGAAGGATGAGTTGGGAAAACTATGAAAATGCAATGGAACTGGCTAAAAAATGCAGATTTTATACGACCGCATCTGGAAAAACGACAGCAGAAATTCAAAATGCTGAAAAACTGCTGGGTGTAAAATTTTCTAATCAGTTTTGGGATTTTAATGCGAAATATGGTTACTTGTCTTTCTATGGAAATGAGATTTTCGGCGCAGATCCTGATCATCTTGATGAGATGGAGGGGAACCGTGTATTGTGATGATGGAATATAATGGAGTGGAATATATCCACATTGAAACGTTGGCAGAGGATTTCGGTGATTTTGTTCTGAAATTAGTAAAGGAAGAACTGGATCGTTAGAGCCGCCTTGCAGGTGAACAGGGGATTGCACAGTTAAAAACATGATGGAGAGCGGATCTTTATAAATTATTTGGAAATCATTAAAGGGAAACCAAATACTTTTTGCTATTTTTAATATAAAAAGAAAGGTGGAATCAGAATGAAATCCAAAAAATTTACTATGGGACTGCTGATATTTTATTTAATTGTTTTGACATGGATCATCATTTTTAAGTTACAGTTTTCCTTTGAAAATTTGCCGCACATAAGAAATATAAACTTAATTCCATTTGGCGAATCTGTCATTATAAACGGGAAAATGGACTTCGGCGAAATTATTCAAAATGCGTTGGCATTTATACCTTTTGGCGTATTGATGCATGTGCTTTGGGAAGAAAAGTCCATGATAAAGCAGATGGCCCCTGTTGTTGCTGTAAGCCTCTTATATGAAATCATTCAATTCCTTTTTGCTGTCGGAGCAACGGATATTACGGATGTGATCGCAAATTCTCTGGGAGGAATGATCGGAATCATTATTGCTGTTATTATTTCGAGACTATCAGAAAAACACTGGACAAAAATAATTAATACAGTCAGCTTTAGTTGCGCAATCGTCTTAACTGTGTTTATAGCAATGCTGATTTTGACCAATATGTAATGTGGTTTAAATAAGTTTTTCTATAATCACTACTTATGAATAGAGTCAATCATATATTACGGGAGGTATAATATGACTAATCAAGAAATGCAGTTCATTGCAAAACAGACTATGGACTATATCAAAAATGTCATAATGCCTGGAATGAAACTGACGCAAGTAAGGGAAATGTGTGAAGAGAAAATGCTGGAACTGGGTGCAGATTCTTTTTGGTATTGGGATATTGGAGCATTCATTTTTTCGGGCGATGAAACAACAAAATCTGTTTCAGGAAAAGAATATGAGACTGCTGACAAATATATAGAAGAGACTGACATAGTGACCATTGATCTGAGCCCTCAGCGCAATCATATTTGGGGAGACTATGCCAGAACAATCATCATTGAAGAAGGCAAAGTCATTGAATCATTGGATGCTGTTCAAAATGAGGAATGGAGAGAAGGCCTGGCCCTGGAGCAGATGCTTCATCAGGAGCTCATAGACTTCGTAAACGATGCCACAACATTTGAAGAACTATATTACCATATGAACAGGAACATTACAGAAGCGCACTTTATCAACCTTGATTTCCTGGGAAATTTAGGTCACTCGATTGAGAAAAAAAGTGAAGATCGGATATACATAGAAAAAGGTAATCAGACGAAACTGATTGATAAAGAATACTTCACTTTTGAGCCGCATATCGCAAGACCGGATTCCATGTTCGGTTATAAGTGGGAAAATATTTACTACTTTGAAGATGGGACATTGAAGGTATTGTAGTATTAATAAACTTGTTTCAATTTTCTGGGGAGAAGAATTTATGAAATTATCAGATGTTTCTTCGGGACCTGACTGGCTGATCTGGATTTTGATTGTGGCGCTTTTCGCAATATCGGTTACACTGCTTTCCGGGCATGGAAACTGGATGATTGCAGGATATAATACAGCGACAAAAGAGGAAAAAGCAAAATATCATGAGAAGAGACTATGCAGAACAATGGGAGGCGGGATGGCAGTGATCACGGTTCTCCTGTTTGTGATGGGCATGTATGAAGAGAAGTTGCCTGTAGAATTTGCATATGTTGCAATCGGAATCATTTGCGTCGACGTTTTTGTTATTATGGTTCTTTCAAGTACCATTTGTAAAAAGAGATCATAAGAACAAATGCATAATATGTTGCTCTTCTATCTGGAAAGCGGATGAATAAAGTGACAAAATAATAATCTGGTTTTATAATATATAAAAATAGTTCTGTAAATTTAAAAATGTCAAACTAAATATTGGGGATTGGAGTAATGGTTATGGATAATCTTATGTATTTAATTGTAATGTGGGTAGCAGCAATACTATTTATTATCATTGGTATCTATGCAATGAACAGAAAAAAACCGATGTGGCTTTGGTCCGGTTCCCCAATTTCTGAATCGAACATCAATGACGTGAAAGCGTATAATCGAGCAATAGGGAAGATGTGGTGTGTATTTTCTATACCTATGTTTGTAGGTGGAATTGTGGAATTTATTTTACCAATTTCTTCGATTTTAATTTTAGTGCTGACTTGTACTGTGGGGATCGGTTTCGTTGTTTGGTATTATCATAAAATAGAAGAAAAATATTTTGTGCAATAGTAAATGGAAAGTTGGATCAGAGCAGGTATGACAGATGAAACTTGGAATTTTTATAAGTAGCAGAAAATGTTCATGGACCATTGTTGGAATTGGAATTATATTAAGCATACTGGCTTTTCAGCATTTCACTGGAGCATTCCTGATCTAAAACCATAAACGCCGCTGTATGGGAACACCATAGTGGCGGTTTTTCTTTTTGGTTCCTCTCCTGTTCAGATGTAAGGAAATCAATGACAGAATATTTACCGGATGGTATAATAATTAATAGAACGCTGGGATTGGGAGTAGGATCGGGTGTCTGATCAGAATCCGCAATTCCACGTAAATTCTCCAAACAAGAGGTCGTGTTTTGAGCGGAAAAAGGATATTCTTCCATTAAGATTGATAGAAAATGGAGGTAGATCGGATGAATCAACTTACTACAGGAAAATTTCTGGCGCGAAAAAGGAAAGAGAAAACTCTGACGCAGGAACAGCTGGTTGAGAAGATCGGTGTATCGAATAAAACGATTTCAAAATGGGAGAACGGAAAATGTATGCCGGATTATTCTGTTGTGAAAAGCTTATGCGAGGAACTGGGAATCACCGTGGCGGAGTTGATGGACGGAGAAGAAGCAGAAGAGAAAAGTGTTCGTTCCTATGATGAGGATCAGATTATGGATCTGCTGAGGCGGACACAGGAGTTGGAGAAACAGCAAAAGCTGTTATATGGGATTCTGCTGATTGTAATGGGAATTGCCCTGCAGGCCTGTTCCTATACGTTGGGAGGAAACGATATAAAAGACTTTCTCTCAGGTATTCTCCTGGGATTGGCCGTAGGAGAGATGCTGGTTGGGGTTTACATGCTTGGCAGAAACATTGCCGGTCATTAAAAATAATATTTAAGGAGGGGGCTCATGGGAATTTCAATACACTCTTGTATCAATGATTAAAATACAGGAGAAGATTAAAAAATGGAAAAAATTTTACTGGATACAGATATTGGTGGAGATATCGATGATGCGATATGCCTTGCCTACTTATTGAAAGAGCCGCAGTGTGATCTGATTGGGATCACAACGGTCTGTGGTGAGCCGGAAAAACGGGCGGCGGTTGCTGACGCAGTCTGCAGGACTGTGGGGAAAGAGATCCCGATCGTGACAGGGCTTGACAGTACGATGCAGCCGGCTCCGGTCTATCCGACACCGGACGGTGCGGAAGCGTTGAAATGCTTTGTTCTGCTCTGGAAAATGTATGGATAATTCCTGTTACAGATGCAGATCTTCCTGAAGGTGAGGATTCGGTTTCGTGGTTTCAGGAGTTCCTTGGAAAAACATGGGAAAAATTAAATCGTCCATGTTCGCAAAAAGTGATGGATCAGACTTTTGCGTATCTGGGGTCAAAAGAGAAAGCCTTGAACCCGGAGGAATATGTACTGCTTCAAATCGGGCAGGAGAAAACCGGACAGCAGATGCTCCGCACTGCAGAGCAGTGGGCCGGACAGAACATAAAAAAAGAAGAATAGAAACATTATAAGGGAGCGGGCAGTCTGGTCTGCTCTCTTGCTTTCTGTTGTAAAAAGAGGATGTTTATCTGCATGATGGATGGTATAATAGTGAATATAAATCAGAAAAGGAAATCCAAATTTATAAAGAACAGGAGATAAAAGCGATGCAGCATGAATGTAAAATTACAGTATTAGAAACAAAAGTATTTCCTGAGTATCAGGAGAAGTATCTTGCTGATCCGAAATCAGGACCTTGCCCGTTTTTCAAGAAAGGGGATACATTTGTCTTAAAAAGAACAAACGAACAGGATGATTTCTATCATCTGATGAACGGAAAATTCTGTGGTGAAGCATGGGATGCGATCAGCAGATATGTGTATACCGCATTACAGGGAGGCTCCATTATGCGCAACTGGACAAATGATGACAGAATGATGATTGCCTGCTGTAACGACGGTACAAGACCGGTGATCTTCAAGATTGAAAGAATTGACATTCCGGAAACGGAAGAAGAAAAGGAATGGCTTGAAAAACAGAATTTCAAAAATGATGCCAGCGATGCCTACACAGGCTGATTGAAAAAGGAGGCCCGCTTATGGAAGAGGCTGTGATTCAGAAAGCAATTCAGTATATCAAAGAGTATTTTGCTGATGACTACAGTGGACATGATTACTGGCATTCGTTCAGGGTCTATAAACTGGCAGAAGAAATTGCCAGGAAAGAGCAGGCGAATCTTTTTATTGTCCGCCTTGCGGCACTTTTGCATGATGTAGATGACAGAAAAATATCTCCCGATACTTATGAAGGAAAGGAAAACGCAGTTTCTTTTATGAAACAATGCGGCATAGATGACAGAATTATTTCTGATGTCTGTACCATCATTGAAGATGTTTCTTATGAGGGAAATTCCATGACACCACAGAGTTTGGAAGGAAAGTGTGTGCAGGATGCAGACAGAATTGATGCTATCGGGGCAATCGGTATTGCACGTGCCTTTTCCTATGGCGGAAATCATAATAGAGCCATTTATGACCCTGAGATAGAACCGTCTCTGAATATGACAAGAGACGAATACAGAAAGAATATCTCAACAACCATAAACCATTTTTATGAGAAGCTTTTTCGCTTAAAAGAGCTTTTGAATACCTCGACTGCAAAAGAAATTGCAGAGCACAGGGACAGGTTTATGCATGAGTATGTAGATGAATTCCTCCTTGAGTGGGTGGGAAAACGGTAACAGGGAAAAGTTTATTTATACAGAAAGAGGGAAGAAGATGTATACAGAATTTGATACAGCATATGGATTATTTGAAGGCATGTTTGCTATTGTTTTTATTCTGGTGATTGGATCATTTGTTGTCATGGCAGTAAAAGGACTCAGCACCTGGAATAAAAATAACAACTCTCCCAGGCTGACAGTGTCGGCTGTTGTGGTCGCAAAACGTTCTGATGTGTCTTATCATCATCATGCAAATGTAAACCATACCGCTCATGTTGCTTCCAACACGACCTATTACGTCACTTTTCAAGTGGAGAGCGGAGACAGAATGGAGTTTTCGGTCAGCGGAAGCGAATATGGAATGCTGGTGGAAGGGGATCAGGGAAAGCTCTCTTTTCAGGGAACAAGATATCTATCTTTCCAAAGAGAAGGACAGCAGGAAGAATAATAAAAAATAGAACTGGAAGAAAAGATGCGGAACAGTGGCAGAAGTGAAGGAGGGAAAATCTGTGAAGAATAAAAAATCCGATGATAATAAAGAGAATAATAAACTCGCCATTGGACTTTGCCTTGGACTTTCATTTGGCCTGTTATTCGACAATCTGGCACTAGGGTTATGCCTGGGTGTAGCGTTTGGATGTATGCCGGATTTCAACGGAAAAGGGAAGAAATAGATGAACTGAAAGGCGGATTATTATTATGCATGGAATGATTATTTTTGGCCCCGCAGGATCGGGGAAAACGACGTTGGGCAAGTTTGTTGCCGACAAAATGGAGATTGCTTTTTTGGACATTGATGAATATATTTGGCGGAATGATACGGAAAAGCCATATTCGGTCATGTATTCAAAAGAGGAAAAAATCCGTAATCTTATGGAAGCGGTACAAAAAGCGAAGGAATTTGTTATGGCCGGTTCCATGAACAGTTTTCATGAGTACTTCGATCCCATGTTTCTTCTGGCAGTTTACCTGACCGCAGATGCAAAAGTCCGTGTAACCCGTATTCATGAAAGAGAACAAAAAGAGTTTGGTGATCGTATTCTGCCTGGCGGAGATATGTACGAGGAACATCAACAGTTCCTGAATGACGCAGCAAATTATGACGGGAATGCGGCATCCTGTAACAAAAGCCAGCATGAGTTATGGCTGAATCAGATAGGGTGTCCGGTGCTGAAACTCAATGGAGAAGATTCACTGGAAAAGAATGCAAAAGTAATTATAGAAACATATCGGCGTATATCTTCGGAGGGAAAAAGTGATGCAGATCAGAATTGCAAATGAAAATGACGTGGAAGCGTTAAGGAGGCTGTACCGGGAACTGGAGGCTGACGGGGTAAAGTATCAGCCGGAACATTTTGTCATTGGTTATCGGAGTGACGCATTTTTTCAAGAGATTTTCGAGAGTGGGAATCAGGATATTCTTGTGGCAGAAGAAGAGGGAACAGTGATTGGATTTTCTCATGTCATGATTCTGAAACAGAAAGAAGTGGCGTGTTTAAGGCCGCAGACAGTTGTATACATACAGGACCTGGATGTCATGGAGAGTGAGAGAAGCAGGGGAATTGGAACACTTCTCATGAATGCAAGTAAGGAGTATGGGAAAAAGTACGGTGCAGATTTTATCAGAACGCAGGTGTTCCCTCAAAATACAGCCGGAATCCGGTTTTATGAACGAAACGGTTTCCGAGAGATGATGAAAACGATCGAGTGTCAGTTTTGATAAGTAGTTTGGAGAGGAAAGATGGAAAGAGATTTTTTCATGAAAACTAAGAGAATCGGCTTTTCAGAATGGGAAGCGGAAGATATCGAACTGGCGAAACTGTTATGGGGTGACTCTGAGGTGACAAGGGGTTTATCTGTGCCAGCGGGATATTTCGTCAGGAGGAAATAGAAAACCGCCTGAAGAGTGAGATAGAACGTAACAGTATCTACCATGTTCAGTATTGGCCGATCTTTGAGCTCGCATCGAAGGAACTGATTGGATGCTGCGGTTTGAGGCCCTATAAGGAAAAGACATATGAAATTGGCTTCCGTTTACGTCCAAAGTTCTGGGGGCAGGGGTTTGCAACGGAAGCGGCGACGGCAGTGATGGAGTATGCGTGCACCAGCCTTGGAGCGGAAAGATTGTTTGCGGGACATCATCCGGATAACAAAGCCTCCCAAAAAGTTCTTGGAAAACTTGGCTTTCAATATACCGGGGATGAATTTTATGAACCAACCGGATTATATCATCCTTCTAATGAATGGAAAAAGCAAGCCTGGTGGCTGTGTGAAAATTGCTGAAGGGGAAGTGTATCATGAAGGGATTTGAAAGAAAGGATCAGCTACTATCTCTTTGCGGTCTGAATTGCGGACTGTGTTCCATGCGCCTGGGAGGACATTGTGGCAGCTGCGGAAATGGAAACCAGTCCTGCAAAATTGCAAGGTGTAGTCTGGAACATGGCGGTCTGGAATACTGCTTTGAATGCAAAGAATATCCGTGCGGAATATATGAACAAATAGAAGCGTTTGACTCATTTATTACTCATAGGAATCAGAAATCTGATTTGAATAAGGCTAAGAGAATCGGCATTCATGCGTATCATTGTGAGCAGAGAGAAAAAATAGAAATATTGGAGTATTTGCTGACAAATTATAACGATGGGCGGAAAAAGAGTATGTTTTGCCTTGCAGTGAACCTGATGGGTCTGTCTGATCTTCGTGAAGCGGTGAAGCAGATTCAACAGATGAATGGTTCAGAGAAACGCCCGATAAAAGAGAAAAGTGCTTATGCTGCAAAGATTTTGCAAAGTATTGCCAAACAGAGAAACATTAAGCTGAAACTGAATAAAAAGAAAAAAATATAGTTGAACTAGGGAGGGGACAGTATGGGATTCTGGATTTTTATGTTTCTGATGACTCTGTGGATACCTCTTACCATGATTGGGTTTGGAAGATATTTTCAGAAAAAGGCGCCGAAAGAGATCAATGCGGCGTTTGGCTATCGCACAAAGAGGTCTATGAAAAACAGAGATACATGGACATTCGCCCACAACTATTTTGGAAAACTCTGGTATATTTGCGGAAGCATATTACTGCTACCTTCCATTCTTGTCATGCTGTTCGTAATTGGAAAATCAGAAGATGCAATTGGAACAGCCGGAGGGATTCTCTGTGTGATCCAGATGATTTTTCTGGTAGGACCGATCTGGCCGACGGAAAGGGCGCTGAAGCACATGTTTGACAAGAACGGGAACAGAAAGCAGGAGGGATAAGGATGGTGAAAATCAGATACGCGGAATACTCCGATAAAGAATATTGGTTTAGTGTTGACCAGCATATGCCGGAATCGGAATTTGAATATAAAGTGCAGACAAAGAGGGCCTATATTCTATGCTTGAACGATAAACCGACCGGACTTTTAAGATATAATCTGTTCTGGGACAATACGCCGTTTTGTACGCTTCTTTTTATCGAAGAAGAATATCAGAGAAAAGGATATGGAAAACAGCTGATGGAGTACTGGGAGCAGGATATGAAACGGCAGGGATATGGCATGCTGCTTACATCTACACAGGTGGACGAAACGGCACAGCACTTTTACCGGAAACTTGGATACAAAGACTGTGGAGGGTTTGTGATTGATATTCCTGCTTATGCACAGCCGATGGAGCTGTTTCTGATCAAGGAAATTTAGACAGGATGGGCCCCTAAAAAGGAGAGCAAAAGTGTATGGACAAAATACTGGATGTAAATGAAAAAACATATGAAGTGATCAAACTTCTGGGAAAAGGGAAAGGCGGATATTCCTATCTGGCATCAGACGGGGAACGGGAAGTAGTGGTAAAACAGATTCATCATGAACCGTGTTCCTATTATCAGTTTGACGATAAACTGGAGGCGGAACTTAGGGACTATAAGCGGTTGAAGGAAATTGGAATAACGATTCCTGAAATGCTGGATGTTGACAGAGAGAAAGAGAGAATTGTAAAAGAATATATTGCCGGAGATACAGTATTTGAAATGGTGCGAAAAGACTGTCTGCCAGACACTTGTCTGGAACAGGTGAAAAAGATGTGCGGGCTTCTCTATAAAAAAGAAACCAATATTGATTATTTCCCGACTAATTTTATCCTGCAGGATGGGATTCTGTACTATGTAGATTACGAATGTAATGCCTATATGGAAGAGTGGAACTTTGAAAACTGGGGAATCAGGTACTGGTCAAAAACACCGGAATTTATCAGGTATGTAGAAGAACAGGAAAAAGTGACCGCTAAGCAGGCAAACTGAAAGGAGAAAGACCATGCTATTTAAGAGAAAAAGATTTGGGATTGTTTTTTTGATCCTGTTGCTTTTGCAGGGATGCAGTAACGGAGGGGATGTAAGTAAAGTACAGATTGATTATGGACAATCTTCGATATATTCGCGGGAAGATATGGATTCTGCAATTCAAAAAATAAAAGAAGAATTCAAAACCTGGAAAGGAGCAAAGCTTCTTTCGGTGTCATATACGGATGATAAACGGGCAGAAGAAGAACTTTCTTATTGTAATGAATTAAAAGATGGTGCGGATTTTAGTGAGTGTATTGTTTTTGAATCTGTTTTTCATTCCCCAAAGAAAGATAGTGGTGCATGGAATCCGGATCAGGATTATACAGGATGGCAATGGTATCTGGCAAGAAGTGGAAAGGAAGACTGGGAATTACTCACATGGGGATACTGATCAATTATATGGCACATGTGAATGGCGGAAAAAGTAAGTCAGATGAAATGAGTATAGATGGAGGCATTTTATGTGTTCAATTTGTGGTTTGGACTGTTGCAAGGAATGCAGCAGAAGAGAAGAATGTGGCGGATGCCAAAAAGTAGACGGACATCCTTTTGGCGGAACATGCATTGCTGCTGAATGTATTAAACGTGGTGGACAGGAAGAGTTTTTGAAGTTAAAAGATACACTGATCTCGGAATTCCATGCATTAGGAATAGAGGGGCTTGAAGTAAAAGAGCTTCATTTATTGAATGGCTTTTTTGTGAATTTGGAATACCCGCTCGCAAATGGTCAGTCTGTAAAATTGCTTGAAGATAAGAAAATCTATTTGGGAAATCAGATCGAAAGGCCTGGTTCGGACCGCTGCTATGGAATTGTCGCGGATGAATCTTATCTGCTTGTATGCGAATACGGCTGCAATGGTACAGATCCTGAAATTATCATATATAAAAAGCGCAATACTGTGTGATGCTTTTGGAATGAATAGTGGGAAATAGGATGGAAAGAGAACATGGATGCAGGATGATATCTGTACCATGTTCTTTTTTGTTCTTAAGCCGGAATTTCTGGAAGGAAAAATAAAGAACAAGTATGAAATCTTTTCCTCCTGGAAATCTTATGAGTAAAAGGATTCAGGAGGCGAATGATGGAATCGATATGGACTCAGATCTGTAATCATCGAGAAAAAAGGCCTGCTTTGGACAGGCAGATAGAGGCGGATGTGGCTGTAATCGGCGGAGGAATGGCGGGGATTCTGACTGCATGGCAGCTGGAACAGGCCGGAGTCCGTACCGTTGTTCTGGAGGCAGATCAGATCGGTCAGGGACAGACGAAAAATACCACTGCTAAAATAACGGCTCAGCATGGATTGTTCTGTCATACATTTCTTGAGAAAAAAGGAGAAGAGGCGGCCAGAAACTATGTGCAGGCCAATCAGGAGGCGGTGAAAGAGTACGAGAGGATCATACAGGAAGAAAGAATTGACTGCGACCTGACAGAAGCAGATTCGTTTGTTTATTCCTCGGACAGAGAAAAATTAAGACAGGAAACAGAAGCGGCGCAGAAACTGGGAATCCGTGCAGAGCTAAAAGAGCAGATTGAAATTCCCATCCCTTGCGCAGGGGCAGTCTGTTTTCCAGATCAGGCGGAATTTCATCCATTAAAATTTCTCTATGCACTGTCGGAAACATTGAAAGTGTACGAAGACTCTCAGGTAAAAGGAGTGGAAGAACATCTGGTGAAAACCTCCCTCGGAAGCGTGAAAGCAGATTATATCGTCTTTGCGGTACATTTTCCATTCATTAATTTCCCGGGTATGTATTTTACAAGAATGCATCAGGAGCGCTCCTATGTACTTGCGCTGGAGAATGCAGGAAAAATAGAGGGAATGTACATTGGTGAAGGAGAAGAAAAACTTTCATTCCGGCAGTATGACCGCTATCTTCTGCTTGGCGGGCAGGGGCATCGGACCGGGGAAAATAAAAGTGGAGGGTGCTATCAAAAGCTGAAAGAAGCCGCGAAAGCATATTACCCGGACAGCCACGTGGCGGCCTGCTGGTCTGCGCAAGATTGTATCACGGCGGACAGTATTCCATTTATCGGAGCGTATGCGTCTGACAGACCCGGATGGCTTGTGGCATCCGGATTTCAGAAATGGGGCATGAGCTCGTCGATGGTATCGGCAATGCTTCTTCGGGACAAGATCTGTAACATCGAAAATCCGTATGCTGAAACCTTTGCGCCATCGAGATTTTCGACAGAAGAGATCCCGCAGATAGCAAGAGACAGCGGACATGCAGTGAAAGGATTGGCAAAACGCTTTTTTCACGTGCCGGAAGAGACTGCAAATATGCTGGAGCGAGGACACGGGGCTGTAGTAGAGACATCTCAAGGGAAGATGGGAGTGTACAAATCAGAAGAAGGAGAACTGTTCAAGGTAGATATTGTCTGTCCGCACCTGGGATGTGAATTGACGTGGAATCCGGATGAACAGTCCTGGGACTGCCCGTGCCACGGTTCCAGGTTTGATGTTAGAGGAAATCTGTTAGACGGGCCGGCGCAGGAGGGAATTCAATATGAATAATTATTTTTACGGATGGTATTTTCGGTGTCAGGGAGAAGACGGGAGCATGGCTGTCATTCCGGCTGTGCATTTGTCAGAAACAGAGGAATCCTGTTCGATTCAGGTTATTACAAAAAACGGAAGCTATTACAGAACATTTCCGATTCAGGAGTTTCGAATCAACAGGGAAAAAGGGAGCATGAAGATTGGAGAAAACCTGTTTTCCAGAAAAGGAATTCGAATGAAGCTGGAAATGGATCAAATTTCGGACGAAGCGGGGATGAAGAACGATACAGACGAGAAGAAATCAGTAAGGATTACAGGAGTTCTACGCTTTGGTAAGTTTACAGAATTAAAGCATGATATCATGGGGCCTTTTGCCCTCATCCCTCGTATGGAATGCAGACATGCGGTTTACAGTATGAAGCATACCGTGAATGGAAGTATGAAACTGGGGCAGGAGACCATGCGGTTTCAAAACGGAACAGGCTATATGGAAGGCGACACCGGAACGTCATTTCCTGAACGATATATATGGACACAGCATTTTCTGCCGGAAGGATCGCTGATGCTTGCAGCAGCCACGGTTCCATTTGCAGGCAGTTCTTTTACGGGGACGATCGGTTTTCTGTGTTATGGAAAGCGCGTATACCGTTTTGCAACCTATCTGGGAGCATCAGTCAGAAAAATGGGAGAAAAGGAGTTGATGGTCCGGCAGGGAAAATACAGGCTGCGGGTACGATTTCCGGAAGGGGCAGGCAATACACTGAAAGCCCCGGATAAAGGGAAAATGACCCGGAAAGTGCGGGAAAATGTTTCCGACAGGGCAGAATATACCCTGACCCATGGGAAGCAGGTTTTGCTGCATGAGATTACAAAATGTGCGGCAATAGAATTTGAACGAAAAACAGGAGCTTGAGAAGGAAATTATTTTATAGTAATTAAGGAACGCTTCACCGGGGGGGGCGTTCCTTTTGTGTTTTTGATTTGGCAAAAAGAAATGACAGTCCGAAGCCTGGATGATATAATATTAGAAACGTCAGTTGATAGTATGATGGATCGGAGGTTGTTTTTTGAAACAGGTAAAAGTATACAAAAAAGAATATGAAAAACTTCCAGTAAGGTTTCAAAAGAAACTGGAAAGCGACCTGAACTATCTGATAAAAGCGAAAATTCCGGGATTGAAAAAAATATATCTTTTTGGAAGCTGCGCCAGAGGGGAAGTTCGAAGCAGTAGTGATATCGACCTTCTGATTTTAACAAAAACTCAGCTCATGGACAGGTCATTAACGGCAGATATTCGATGGACATTAGATGAGGACTTGGATGGTGTAAGGACAGATGTGGTGTTTGCTTATGAAGAAGGATGTCTGTCCAGTCAGGTTTTTCAAAGAGAAGTAGAGAAAGATAAAAAATTGATTTTGGAGGTGATAGAATGATAAAAAATACCTATATAGATATTGCGGAAAATGATTTGCAATATCTGGAATCTGTACTGCAAACAGGGAGTACATTTTATAATCAGCTGGCAGTACAGTGTCAGCAGGTTGCAGAAAAATTTTTAAAGGGATATCTGGACAAATTGCTTTTAGAAGAGGATATTTCGGATTTGCTTAGAAAACATAATATGAAAAAAATGGCTTCTAAATTAAATGAATGGAATCCAGAACTCAATTTAGATACAATCGGACTGGCGTATCTGACAGATTTTTATTTTGATGCACGTTATCCGGGAGATGATTTTTATACCGTATCAAAAGAGGAATTCGAAAAGTGCCTTGCGATCATGTATGATACAGTGAAAAAATTAAAAAATCTTGAACTTTAAATCCGGCAGAAAACAGAGGAAAGAGAAGCAAAGGAGGGAAAAGTATGAACTATTATGACGAGGAACTTCAGCGTCTCCAGCAGGAGATGATGGAAAAAGAAAGAGCAGATGCAAAGCTGGCGGATCTTTATATCCAGCAGAATGAGCTGGAGAAGAAGGCGGCAGATCTAAAGAAGATCATGGAAGATGAGCAGGAGGATGTGGACCGGCTGAACCGAAAAAGTCTTACTGCGTTTTTATACCGGGCATCCGGAAAGATGGGAGAAAAGCTTTCGAAGGAAGAAGAGGAGGCCTTTGCGGCTGCTGTAAAATACGATGCTGCCGCAAAGGAGCTGCAGGCTGTCGAAGAAGATATTGCATATTATGAAAAACAGGCATCGGGGCTTCCGGACTGCAAGATTCAATATGAGAGGATGCTTGAGGCGAAAAAGGAAGAGATCAAAGAATCGGGCAATATAGAAGCCGGGAAAATTCTGGAAATGGAAAGACAGATTGCCGCTATAGAAAATCGCAGAAAAGAAGTGAAGGAAGCGATCAGCGCCGGGGAAAGAGCACGTTCCATTGCAGAAGAGACGCTGGAAGGTCTGCAAAGTGCTAAAAACTGGGGAATGGTGGATCTCATCGGCGGTGGTATTATGTCGGATGTTATCAAATATGATAAACTGAAATCGGTAAAGGACAGAACAAGTGCGCTCCAAATGGCATTGCGTACGTTCCGGACAGAACTTTCAGATGTTTCAAGCCGGATTGAAGGGCCGCTTCAGGTAGAGGTTGGAGAGTTCCTTCATTTTGCAGACTACTTTTTTGACGGGATTTTTACAGACTGGATGGTCTATGACAAGATCAAAGTGTCAAAGGAACGGGCTGAGCAGACATACAGCCAGATACAGGGTATTTTGGAACAGCTAAGGAAGATGCAGGAACAGCTTCATACGGAAGAGGAACAGAAAAGAAGAGAACTTGAGCAGATTGTACTGAAAGGATAAGGACTGTGAAAACTGGTCAGAGTAGAGAAATTCAGAGGAGGTAAGAAGACAGCATGAACCAGAACACAGCGGTATTGGAGTCAATGCCGGTTGCACAGGCAGTGAGAAAGCAGATTGTACCGGCAATCGCAAGCCAGATGATCGCGTTAATCTACAATCTTGCAGACACATATTTTGTAGGGATGCTGAATGATCCCAATGAGACGGCAGCAATCACGATTGTGTATTCATCTTTCGTGATGCTGACTGCCATTTCAAATCTGTTTGGAGTGGGAGGTGCAAGTGCCCTTTCAAGAGCGCTCGGCGGGAAAAAGACGGAGGATGCCAAAAGGATTGCGTCAATTTCCTTTTGGGGAGGACTAGGATGCGGTATCTTGTTCGCAATTGTATTTTTGATTCTGGCCCGTCCGGTCCTGTTTCTCTGCGGAGCAACCCGGGCAACATATGAGACCGCATTTGCCTATGCAAGATGGGTTGTTGTGATTGGAGGACCGTGGACAATTTTAAATACGCTGCTGGCGAATCTGGTACGTGCAGAGGGAAGTGCAGCGCAGGCTGCCATTGGCGTATCCATGGGAGGAATTCTGAATATCATTCTGGATCCTTTTTTTGTACTTCCGGGATTCCTTTCCATGGGAGCAGCAGGAGCGGGGCTTGCCACGGCTGTCTCTAATGTGGCGGCAACGATTTATTTTCTCGTCTATATTGCAAGGAACAAAGGAAAATCTGTGATCAGCATTTCACCGACGGAACTTCGATACTGGCGACAGTTCCTTGGGCCGATACTGGCAACAGGATTCCCGTCGGCTGTGCAGTATGCCCTGACGGTGGTTGCCATTGCGGCACAGTCCCGGTTTGTGGCACAGTACACCACGGAAGCGGTGGCAGGACTTGGAATAGTCAAGAAACTGGATCAGCTTCCTTTATATTTCTCGATCGGAGTGTCAAACGGGATTCTTCCGCTTCTGGCATACAATTATTCGGCAGGCAATCAGGAGCGAAGAAGGGGTGTATTTCGGCTGGGAAGTACAATTTCTCTTGCCTTTTCGCTTCTGTGTCTGGTTGTTTACGAGATTTTTGCACCGCAGCTTTCGGGTCTGTTTATCAAGGATCCGGTCACAATCCAGTACAGCGCAGGATTTTTACGCAGAATGGTGACTGCCATGCCGATGATGTCGGTCTGCTATCCAATGATTATCCAGTTTCAGGCGATGGGAAAATTCAAGGAGTCTATGGTCTGCTCCATTTTGAGAAAAGGAGTTCTGGATATTCCGCTTCTGTTTTTGATGAATGCGCTTCTGGGGCTGAATGGATGTATGTGGGTTCAGCCGATTGTGGATACTATCTCCCTGATTGTCGCAGGCAGATTTTATAGAAAATTGAGAAAGACAGAAGGAATTTGATGGGCCAAATGAGTGAAAAAGATATGGAAAGGCGGGAAGGATAATGATCTATCTGGAGTGGTTTACATTTCCGGACAGTGAAAAGGAATTTGACTTTTTTCTGAAGCAGAAACGTACCTGTTATGATTCCTACTATCCGTTTCAGATTTTGTCCAGGCATCATTTCCGGAGAATTGATTTTGCACCGGTTACCATTCTCTATGGAGGAAACGGGAGCGGAAAAACGACAGCTATCAATGTCATTGCGGAAAAACTGAATCTGGAGAGGGATTCGGCCTTTAATAAATCCAGTTTTTTCGGAGATTATCTGGATTTCTGTGATTATGATACACAGATACCGGTTCCGAAGGTAAGCCGGATCATTACAAGTGACGATGTATTTGACTATATGCTCAATATCCGGAGTATGAACGAGGGAATCGACCGGAAGAAGGAAGAGTTGTTTGAAGATTATCTGGATGTGAAATATTCTCATTTCCGGATGAATTCACTGGATGATTATGAGCAGCTGAAACGGGTGAATAAAGCAAGAAGCAAAACCCAGTCCCGGTTTGTAAGGTCGGAGCTGATGGACAATATCCGGGAGTATTCCAACGGAGAGAGTGCTTTTTTGTATTTTTCAGAGAAGATTACGGAAAATGCACTGTTTCTGCTGGATGAGCCGGAGAACAGTCTGTCACCGGCCAAACAGCAGGAACTGGTGCGGTTTCTTGAGGACGCGGTACGGTTTTTCGGATGTCAGTTTGTGATTTCTACGCACTCACCATTTTTACTGTCCATGAAGGGAGCCAGAATCTATGACCTGGATGAGGATCCCGTGGATGTGAAAAAATGGACGCAGCTGGAAAATGTGAGGGCGTATTATCAGTTTTTTAAAGAGCATGAAGATGAGTTTACAGCATGGTAAAAGGAGGAAGAAACATGGAACATGTAGTATTAGGGAAGACAGGCCTGAAAGTCAACAAAAATGGATTTGGCGCGCTGCCGATTCAGCGGATTTCCAAAGAGGACGCAGTTGTTTTACTGCAGAAGGCATTCCAGAATGGCATCAACTATTTTGACACAGCAAGGGCTTACTCCGACAGTGAGGAAAAGATGGGAGCAGCACTTCATGAGGTGCGGGATCAGATCATTATCAGTACCAAAACGGCGGCTCAGAATGGGAAGGACTTCCGGAAGGATCTGGAAATGAGTCTGGAAAAGCTCCAGACCGACTATATTGATCTGTACCAGTTCCACAATCCGGCATTCTGCCCGAAGCCGGGGGATGGTTCCGGCCTTTATGAGGCGGCACTGGAGGCAAAGGAACAGGGAAAGATCCGGCATATCGGAATTACCAACCACCGGATCGCTGTGGCAAAAGAAGCGGTTCTGTCCGGTCTTTATGAGACGCTGCAGTTTCCATTTTCTTATCTTGCATCTGAGGAAGAGGTGGAACTTGTAGAACTTTGCCGTCAGAAAGAAGTCGGATTTATCGCGATGAAAGGACTTGCCGGAGGCCTGATCCACAATTCTGCTTCTGCTTATGCATTTATGTGCCAGCCGCAGTTTGCCCATGTAGAGCCGATCTGGGGGATCCAAAGAGAATGGGAACTGGATGAATTCCTTTCCTATCAGGAACAGGCTCCGGAATTAAATGAAGCGCTTCTGGCGGAAATACAGAAAGATAAAGATCAGCTGGCGGGAGAGTTCTGCCGCGGATGCGGTTACTGTATGCCGTGTCCGGCAGGAATCGAGATCAATAACTGCGCAAGAATGAGTCTGATGTTAAGACGTGCGCCACAGGAAGCGTGGCTGTCTGAGGAGTGGCAGGAAAAGATGAAAAAGATCGAGAACTGTCTCCACTGCGGCAGCTGTATGAAGAAGTGTCCGTACGGTCTGAATACACCGGAGCTTTTGAAACGGAACTATGAAGACTACAAAACATTTTTATAAAAATACATAGAATGACAAAACGCAGATATGGCAGGAAAATCTGATTTTCCTGCCATATGTCTGTCTTGATATGAATTTAATATGTCAGATCCTCGCATACGGATTTCAGATTCAGGAAGTTGGTGAGGTAATCTCTTGTTCCTGTTTTTGCGTCCGTACCGGACATATTGAAGCCGCCGAATGGATGCTGCAGAACAACAGCTCCGGTGGACTTTCTGTTGAAGTAGAGATTTCCAACATGGAATTCTACTTTTGCTTTCTGGATATGTTCTCTGTCCTCTGTATATACCGATCCGGTCAGACCATACTCGGTTCCGTTTGCAACTTCCAGTGCTTCGTCAAAGGAATCCACACGGATCACAGCAAGTACCGGTCCGAAGATTTCTTCTTTTGCGATGACAGCGTCTTTTGTAATGTCACGGACAACGGTTGGTTCGATGTAAAAGCCTTTGGAATCGTCATAATTTCCGCCAAAGACAATCGTGCCTTCCTTGCGTGCTGTTTCGATGTAGCCGGAGATCCGGTCAAATGCGCTCTGGTTGATGACCGGGCCCATCGGAAGATTATCACGTCCGCTTCCCTGATTTTCTTTGAGTTCTTTTGCGCAGGCAACGATTTCTTCTACAAATGCATCATATACATCGCTTAATACGACTGCTCTGGAGCATGCGGAGCATTTCTGTCCCTGGAAAGAGAACGCTGAATTTGCGATTCCGGCAGCGGCACGTTTCAGGTCTGCGGAAGAATCTACGATAATCGCATTCTTTCCACCCATTTCTGCTACGACACGTTTGATCCAGATCTGGCCTTCGGAAACTTCTGCTGCCTTCTGGCTGATGCGCAGTCCCACTTCTTTCGAACCGGTAAAGTTTACGAAGCGTGTCAGCGGATGCTGTACAATATAATCCCCGATGACGGAACCGGATCCAGGAATGAAATTGATAACGCCGTCCGGGAAACCTGCTTTTTCGCAGAGTTCTACGAATTTATAAGCTACGATCGGTGTGTCGGAAGACGGCTTGCAAACAATAGTGTTGCCTGTGATGACGGCAGAAACAACCATGCCTGCAAGAAGAGAAAGCGGGAAGTTCCACGGTGGAACAGCTACACCGACTCCGATCGGAATGTAGATGCATTTACATTCTTCTTCTGTGTCTACCAGTTCCAGGCCTTTATCAAGCTCACGCATATGCATGATATAGGAGTTGAAAAAGTCCAGAGCTTCACAGAGCTCTCCGTCTGCTTCGCCCCAGTTTTTGCCGCTTTCCTCAATGCTCCAGGCATCGATGAGAAAACGGTTTTTCTTCATGAGGTCCACCAGTCTGCGAACACAGCAGATCCGTTCCTCGGCAGGAGTTCTGCTCCATGTTTGAAATGCTTTATGTGCTGTCTGAATCGCTTTATCTGCAAGCTCCTGATCACAGGAACTGACCTGTCCGAGGACTTCTTTCGTTGATGGCGCGATAGAAACAATCTTTTTGTCTGTCATAATGCGTTCGCCGCCGATAATCAAAGGATAATCCTGGCCTTTTTCTTTATCTACCTGTTCAAATGCTTTGAGCATTGCTTCTTTGTTTTCTGGAATCGAAAAATCCAATTCTGGTGAATTCTTAAATCCTTTTAACATGCATATACCTCCTGTTTTGTATATTTTTACACTACAACAAATATATTATCATTTTCGATTTCGCACGTCAATGCTTTAATTTGACGAAAACTGATAAAAAGGGGAAAAAAGACGATTGATGAAGAAAGACACATTTGAAAAAACGTAGAAAAAGAGCATAAATATGCAAACAAAAAAGGGAAACTCAAAAGTTGAAAAGAAACGTTGCGGATAGATAAGAAAACGAAAATGTGGTACAATCTAACCATAAAAGTAAGGAAACAAGGGAGGAAAGAATGAAAAATTTACTGGTATGTATTGATATTGGAGGAACTTCAGAAATGCTTCGGACTGCCGGCAAGTATTGAAAATGATGCAAATTGTGCCGCTATGGCCGAAGTAACTTTTGGAAACGGGAGAGGATGTAAAAATCTGGCTTTTGTAGTATGCGGTACGGGGATTGGCGGAGCAGTCGTGATAGATGGAAAAATCTGTCATGGTTCACATTTGTATGGCGGGGAATTTGGTTGTATGGTGATGAGAGATGACGAGGGAAAGCTTAGTACGTTTTCTTTACAGGCTTCTACAATGTCACTTGTGCGAAGAGTCCGGAAGGTTTATCCAGATCAGGAATGGGATGGAAGACGGGTGTTTGAGGAAGCGGAAAAGAATGATTCCGTCTGCCGGGCTGCCGTTTCCTGCTTTTACAGAAAGCTTGCCGAAGGAATTTATAATATTCAGCATGTTTATGATCCTGAGAGAATTTTGCTGGGCGGAGGAATCAGCAGCCGCGAAAACTTTTCGGATGAAGTGCAGAAATATCTTCAGGATCTTGCGAAGGAGGTGGAAAAAGCTGCAGGGACAAAAGTTATTGTTCCGGATGTAAGAGTATGCAGTTATCGGAAAGATGCCAATCTGGCCGGAGCTGCAGCAGTATTTATGCAGAAGTACCCGGAAACTGCCGGGAGATAAGGAGGAAAAATGGATAAAAAGGCAATGTATCGATTAAGCTATGGGCTCTTTGTTGTAACTGCAAAGGAGGGGGAAAAGGATAATGGATGTATTACCAATACGGTAATGCAGGTGACCTCATCACCTAATAGAATTTCTCTCGCAGTGAACAAGGAAAACTACACACATGATATGATTCTTCATACAGGAAAATTTAGTGTTTCCGTGATTTCTGAACAGGCTTCATTTGATCTGTTCCGGCATTTTGGGTTTCAAAGTGGAAAAGACAAGGATAAATTCGAAGATTTTCAAAATGTTCAACGGAAAGAAAATGGACTGTATGTGATTACCGAAGGAACGAATGCATGGCTTTCAGCTAAAGTAATTCAGTCGATAGATCTGGGATCGCATACGCTTTTTCTTGCAGAGGTGGAAGATGGCGAAGTAATATCGGAAAGCCCGTCTGCAACCTATGCATATTATCAAAATGTGATAAAACCAAAAGCGGAAACAACAAAAAAGACCGGATGGAGATGCCGGATATGCGGATATATTTATGAAGGAGAGGAACTTCCGGCAGATTTTATCTGTCCGATTTGCAAGCATGGGGCGGAAGATTTTGAAAAAATCTGACAGAGTCTGTTGACAAATGAAATTACCGTACTATAATAGTTCACTGAGAAACGGTTTCTTAGTGAACTATTATTTTCGCTAAAAATGAACCGGGAGGTGAAATCATGTATAAATTCGGAGAACTATGGAACGGACTTCGAAGTATGTTGCGGCTATATGAAAAAATGATGAAAAATGTATGCAGAAAATATGGCTTATCGATGGTAGAGGTAGATATTATAGCTTTTTTGAAAAATCATCCCATGAAAGATACAGCGGCGGATATTGTAGAATTCAGGATGCTTTCTAAAGCAGCTGTTTCAAAAGGAGCGGAACTTTTGATTCAAAAAGGGCTTCTGGAACGAAATCCGGATCAAAAAGACAGGCGGAAAGTACATCTGATTTTAACAGAAGATGCGCAGCCGATTATGTATGATGTTCAACAAGTGCAGGAGTCCTATGCGGCTCAACTGTTGGATGGATTTTCAGAAGAAGAATATGAAACTTATATTCACCTGAAAGGGCGTATTCTTGAAAATGTGAAAATCGGAGAAGAAAGAGGGTATGACCATGAATGACGAGAAAGAATTTCTAGGCAGGGAACCGGTCGGGAAGCTTCTGCTAAGACTGGCACTTCCCACGGTTGCTGCCCAGCTGATCAATATGCTTTACAATATCGTAGACCGAATGTACATCGGACATATTCCGGAGATCGGAGCGACAGCTCTGACGGGAGTCGGGGTATGCATGCCTCTGATTCTGATTGTGTCTGCTTTTGCGGCACTTGTAGGTTACGGTGGTGCTCCCAGAGCATCTATCGCAATGGGAAGAAAAGATAATGAAGCAGCAGAAAAGATCCTGGGAAACTGCTTTACGCTTCAGATTATTATTTCCATTATCCTGACAGTGGTTCTTCTGATCTGGAACAGAGACTTCCTGATGGCATTTGGCGCAAGTGAGAATACGATTGACTATGGCGTAAGCTATATGAATATCTACGCACTTGGAACCCTGTTTGTAGAAGTAACACTGGGAATGAATTCCTTTATCACTGCTCAGGGATTTGCAAAGACGGGAATGCTTTCTGTACTGATCGGTGCAGTTACCAATATTATCCTGGATCCGGTCTTTATTTTCGGATTTAATATGGATGTCCGGGGAGCTGCCCTTGCGACAATTATTTCTCAGGCACTTTCCTGTATCTGGGTCGTACATTTCCTCTGCGGAAAGAAAACAACACTGAAAATCCGCCGGAAAAATATCGGCATACAGCCTAAAATTGTGCTTCCATGTCTTGCACTTGGTACCTCGGTTTTCGTAATGCAGGCAAGTGAAAGTGTTATTTCTGTGTGCTTTAACTCTTCCCTCCAGAAATACGGAGGAGACATTGCAGTTGGAGCGATGACCATTCTGACCAGTGTTATGCAGTTTGTAATGCTTCCGCTTCAGGGTCTTGGACAGGGCGCGCAGCCGATTATCAGTTATAACTACGGATCCAAAAACGTGGACAGGGTACGGGCAACGTATAAGCTGCTTCTGAAAGTCAGTCTGGCATATTCTGTGCTTTTGTGGCTTCTGATTATGCTGTTCCCGCAGGCATTTGCCGCAATGTTTACAACAGATCCGGAACTGATGGAATTTACAAAAACCGCACTTCGTATTTATATGGCGGCGACATTGATTTTCGGAATACAGATTGCATGTCAGATGACCTTTAATGCGCTGGGAAATGCAGTGGAATCTATCGTAGTTGCGGTAGTAAGAAAATTCATACTGCTGATTCCGCTGATCTATCTGATGCCGGTGCTTCTGTCATCCGATCCGGTAAAAGCAGTCTACATGGCAGAACCGATTGCCGATATCATTGCCGTTACATTTACAGCAATACTGTTTTATTTCCGATTTAAGAAGACACTCGCAAAATTACAATAAGCAACGAAAAGAATCCTGCAATGTCAGGGTTCTTTTGCTATACAGAAGTTTTACTTTCCAGTATAATAGATAGAAAAGCAGCAGAAGTGAACCAAAAGGGAGGTCCAGTTATGAGAAGTACATTGCAGAAGTTTGACGGGCGGGCGCAGGATTATGTTGTGGGCAGGCCGGTATATGCGCAGGAATTTGTGGAGGCATTGTTCCGGGATTATGGATTTTCCAGTGACTCGGTTATTGCAGATATCGGGTCCGGTACCGGAAAATTTGCAGGACAGTTGCTGGAACGCGGGTGTACTGTGTATGGTGTAGAGCCAAACGATGATATGAAGGAAAAGGCAGTGGAAGAACTTTCCAGATTTGTGCGGTTCTACCCGGTAAAAGGAACAGAAGCCGGAACCACTCTGGAAGATCATTCCGCTGATTTCGTCACAACCGCCCAGGCATTTCACTGGTTTGATGTGCCGGCTTTTGCAAAGGAGTGCCGGAGAATCCTGAAGCCCGGCGGAAAGGTCTTTCTGATCTGGAATGTGAGGGATATGAACGACCAACTGAATCAGGAGGCATACGAAATCTACCGGAACTACTGTCCGGATTTCAAAGGGTACAGCGGCGGAATTCAGAAAGACGATGAACGAATCCGGGCATTTTTTGATGACAGATATCAGTACATAGAGTTTGCAAATCCGCTTTATTACTCAGAAGAGACGTTTATCAGCAGAAGCCTGTCCGGCTCCTATTCGCTGAAAGAAGGAGATGCACGTTATCAGGAATATCTGAAAGCACTGCGGGATCTGTTTGCGAAGTATCAGAAGGATGGGATATTGACAATGGGCAATCATACGGCTGGATATTTTGGGACATTGTAACACCAGGGGAGGAGAGAAAAACATGAATGATGCAGAACTTTTGTTTTTTGAGAAATATCCGAATGCGCTTCCATTATATGAGAAACTCAAAGAGCGGATTCTGGATGAAATTCCGGGTGTGCAGATGAAAGTGCAAAAGACACAGATTTCCTTTATTAATAAGCGCTTTTTTGCTTGTGTTTCGTTTGTAAAAGTGCGAAAGGCAAAGGACAGGCCGGATCCATGGCTTGTTGTGACTTTTGGTCTGGAGTACAAAGTGGAGTCGTCAAGAATTGATGCAGCTACGGAACCATATCCGAACAGATGGACACATCATGTGCTGATTTCCAGTGTGGAGGAAGTGGATGACGAATTAATGGACTGGATAAAGGAAGCCAGCGATTTTGCATTACGAAAGTAAAGGGGGTGTATTCGCATGGTAAAACCGGAAAAAGGGAAGCCGGTGTCAATCCGGAAGATAATTCGATTCATAAGGCGAATCCGTGTCCGCTGTGTGCTAGAAGCATCATTCAGGCAGGGATACGAAATGTCATTATGAGAACCGGAGAAGGACCGGGACAGTATACGATTGTTCCGGCAAAGGAGTTAAAATGGTATCTGGACGACAGTAATGTTTAATTTGAAATTTAGAATAAAATAAGTCAGGAAGTAAAAGGGAGGAGAAAAGAAATGGAAAGCAATCTTACAAGAGAAGAAGCGTGGAATCTTTTAAAAACTTATAATCAGGAGGAGTTTCATCTCCGTCATGCGGTTACCGTGGAGACTGTTATGCGCTGGTATGCAGAGGAACTCGGATATGGAGAGGAGAAAGAATACTGGGGAATCGTCGGTCTGCTTCACGATATTGATTTTGAACAGTTTCCGGAAGAACACTGTAAGAAAGCGCCGGAACTTCTGGAAAAGGGAGGAGCAAGTAAGGAGCTGATTCATTCGGTCTGCTCCCACGGATATGGTGTGTGCAGTGATGTGGAGCCGGTGCATGAGATGGAAAAAGTGCTTTTTGCAGCAGATGAATTGACCGGACTGATTTGGGCGGCAGCTCTGATGCGTCCATCGAAAAGTGTGTCAGATATGGAAGTATCCAGTGTGAAGAAGAAATTTAAAGACAAACGGTTTGCGGCCGGATGCTCCAGAGAAATTATCCGGACAGGAGCAGAGCAGCTTGGATGGGAATTAAACGATCTGTTCGATAAAACACTTCGTGCCATGCAGGCAGGTGAGAAAGAGATCGAAGAAAAAATGGCGGAAATTTCCGTTTCTTAGATGAGAAAAGGGAAGGGGCGTAGATCAATGAGAGTTCCAGAAATGACAATTCACGCAAAAGGACAGGAGATTGTCTTACGGACTGCCACGGAGCAGGATGCACAGATGTTGATTGACTATCTGAAAAAGACCTGTGCGGAAACCAGATTTCTTGCAAAAGAACCGGAGGAAATCCAAATGACAGTAGAGCAGGAAGAACAGTTTATAAAAAGAACAAATGATTCTCAAACAGATCTGATGCTTCTTGCTTTCTTGAATGAAATCTACATAGGAAACTGCTCCTTTTCCGGAGTTCCGACATCCCGCTATCGACACCGAGCAACGATGGGTATTGCGCTTTACCAGAAATACACAGGCATGGGAATCGGACGTGCCATGATCGAAAAACTTCTGGAGATTGCAAAGGAAAAAGGATACGAACAGATGGAACTGGAAGTAGTTGCTGACAATCAAAGAGCAATTCGTCTTTATGAAAGCATTGGCTTTCAGATGTACGGAAAGCTGCCTGATAATATGAAATATTTGGACGGCACCTATGCAGATGCATACTGGATGATGAAAAAATTGTAATGAAGGAAAATAGACAGGTATCAAACAGTATGCTATACTTAATAACTAGTAGAGGGGGAGAAAGGGGAGAGAAAAATGGCATTAACACAGGAAGATTTACAAAGTATTCAAAATTTGATGTTTGGTATGGAAGACCGGCTGATAACCAGAATGGATGAGCAGAACCGGAGCCTGGAAGATCGTCTCGTAACCCGAATGGATGAGCAGAACCGGAGCCTGGAAGACCGTCTCGTAACCCGAATGGATGAGCAGAACCAGAATATGGAAAGCCGGCTTGTGGCCCGAATGGATGAGCAGAACCAGAATATGGAAAGCCGGCTTGTGGCCCGAATGGATGAGCAGAACCAGAATATGGAAAGCCGGCTCGTGGCAAGAATGGACGAGCAGAATCGAAATCTGGAAGATCGACTCGTAGCAAGAATGGACGAGCAGAATCAGAAACTCAGAGACGAACTTGTAGTAAGAATGGATGAACAGAATCAAAAGCTTCGGGATGACCTGACAACCAGAATGGATGAACAGAATCAAAAGCTTCGGGATGACCTGACAATCAGAATGGATGAACAGAACCAAAAGCTTCGGGATGACCTGACAATCAGAATGGATGAACAGAACCAAAAGCTTCGGGATGACCTGATAGCCAGAATGGATATAAAGGGACGGGAGTTGGAAAATAGTATCCTGGAAGAGGTGGATCGTGTCCAGGAAATCAGTACGAAGCATTACAACCGTCTGGATATGAAGATCGACAATCTAACAAAATTAGTAAATGGAATTCAGATGGAGACGGGGACGATTCACCTTCTTGTAGAAAATGTATCTGATCTGCAGGAGAGGGTCGGAAAGCTTGAAAAGATCGTGTACCATACAGCATAAGGAACAAAGAGAAGAAGGACATCAGCCTTTCTTCTCTTTTCGATATTGGGTCGGGGTACGGCCCTTTTTCTGTTTGAAGAGACGGGAAAAGTAGAGCGCATCATCATATCCGACAGATCTGGCAATATCGTTGATTATAAGGTCGGTATCTTTTAACAGTGTGCAGGCTCGCCGGATCCGGTAGTCAAGCAGATATTCCTGAGGAGAACTGCCGGTGATATCTTTGAACAGGCGGTAAAGATAAGTGCGTTCAATATTCAGATGGTCGGCGATGACCTGAATATTGACAGGATGGGCGTAATTATTCTCAATATAGCGCAGTGCCTCCTCCACATAAGAGATCTTTTTTTCTTTCGGCGGGATGTATGCCCGTGGGAATTTACTCGCCAGGAGGTAAAGATATTCATAAAGGATGCTGTTCATCATGAGGTCGCGGTTTTCCGGAAGCTGGTACGCTTCAAACATTTTTTCGTGGCACAGTCTGACACGGTCGTCCTTTCCGTAGTGGAAATAAGGCGTTTCCAGAAGAGAGGTTCGTTTCAGATACTCTTCGATCTTGATACCCTGGAAGCCAATCCAGGTATAGGTCCATGGATCGTACTTATCCGCCTCGTAGTAAATCAGCGTATTGGGACGGATCAGAAAGGCATCTCCCTCGGAAAGATGGTAAAGATGTCCGTCTGTTTTATAAATGCCTTTTCCTTTTAAAATATAATGAATCAGATAGCCGCTGCGCACAACAGGGCCATAACTGTGGGACGGCACACAGGTTTCAAAACCGCAGGTATAGATCATGGCGTCGAGATTGCGGGAAAAAGACAACGATATGAAAACATATCATCCGAACTTGTCAGACTTTCGGGCGGACGAAACAATATTTTAGGGATTGCCCACTGCGCGACACGTCTGAGACTTGTTCTGGAAGACAATGATAAGGCAGATATCAAGGCGATTGAAGATATGGACCTGGTAAAAGGTGTGTTTGTGGCAGGGGATCAGCTTCAGATCATTTTTGGAGCAGGGCTGGTAAATGATGTATGTCAGGTACTTGCAGAATCTATCCATATGGACAGTATGAGCCTTGGAGATCTGAAAACAAAAGCAAATAAGAGGATGAATCCACTGCAGAGAGCAGTCAAGGCTCTTTCTGATGTATTTATTGAAATCATGCCGGGAATCCTGGCAGCAGCTCTTTTAACCGGACTTTCCAGTGTACTTGGAAATCTGCAGATTGTGGAAGACAACGCAACCCTTTATGGAATTGCACGGCTGATTAATATTTCCTCCGGTGCGATCTTCGGATTCCTGCCGCTGTGCGTTGCGTACAGTACGGTCAAGCGGTTTGGCGGAAGACCGATTATGGGTATTGTAATCGGTTGTATCATGCTGACAAACAGTCTGGCAGATGCCAGCGCGGCAGCACAGGGAACGGTGGAAGTAACTACGCTCCATATTTTTGGACTTCCGGTCGACCTGATCGGTTTCCAGGGTGGTATTATCGTGGCGCTGCTGATCGGTGTTGTCACTGCAAAGCTGGATATTTTCTTTGAGAAGAAAGTACCGGAAGTGATCCGTCTGCTTGTATCACCACTTTTGATAACACTTGTCAGCTCCTTCCTTCTGTTTATGATTATCGGACCGGTAGGAAGAGGACTTGCAAATGGAATTACGAGCGTACTTGTATGGATGACCCAGAACCTTGGAGTGATCGGATACGCGGCATTTTCAGGAGTGCAGCAGTTGATCGTTATTACCGGCCTTCATCACGTATTTGGCGCGATAGAATCGCAGCTTCTTGTCGATACCGGAAGGAACTTTTTAAATCCGCTGATGTCTGTAGCGATCATCGCACAGGGCGGAGCAGTACTTGGATATCTTGCAAGAAATTTAAAAGATGCAAAGGCAAAAGAATTATGTATTCCAAGTTTTATTTCCGTACTGTTTGGAATTACGGAGCCGGCACTGTTTGGTGTGAATTTAAGATACCGTTATCCACTGATTGGCGGATGTATCGGCGGAGCAATCGGAGGCGCACTTTCAGTATTCACCGCTCAGTGTGAATGGCGGAGGAGGTTTCTGGGGGCATTGTACCAGTCAGGATCTGCTGCACTGGCAGTATCAGGATCCGGTTCTTACGACAGACCGGCCGGAAGACCGAAGCGGAGTGTATTCCGGATCTGCACTGATAGAAGATGGAACGATGTATCTTTTTTATACCGGAAATGTCAAACTGCCGGGTGACTATGACTATATTGATGAAGGAAGAATTTCCAGCCAGCTGATGGTAAGTTCAAAAGATGGACAGCATATGTCAGAAAAAACGGTTCTTCTTGGAATGAAAGATTATCCGGAAGACATGACAGCACATATCCGGGATCCGAAAGTATGGAAAGATCAGGGGCATTACTACATGATTCTTGGCGCAAGAAAACGGGATTTCGATGGTGACAGACGCCGTGATACCGGCTGTGCGCTGGTCTATGTTTCGGATAATAAGAAACAATGGAAGCTGGATCATGAGATTCTACCGGAAGAAAATTTTGGCTACATGTGGGAATGTCCGGATCTGTTTGAACTGGATGGAGAGAAAATTCTTTCCTACTGTCCACAGGGACTCCCTGCGGAACCGGAACGCTTCCAGAATCTGTATCAGTCCGGCTATTCGATTCTGACAAACGGTGAAACTCCGGAAAAAACCTTTCAGGAATGGGATCTGGGATTTGACTTTTATGCACCTCAGTCATTCGAGGATGAGAACGGACGGAGAATTCTGGTCGGATGGGGCGGAGTGCCGGATACCATTGAGACGCACCGGAATCTGTCTGTACAGAATGGATGGCAGCACTGCCTGACGATACCAAGAGAACTTCATATAGAAAACGGAGCGGTATACCAGATGCCGGTACGTGAGATCGATACACTATCCTGGAAAAGAGAAGAAGGGACCCTTTGCCGTTTTGGAAGAGAGATGGTAAAAATCGAAACTGCATTGCAGGAAGGAATCCCGGCAGAAATCCGGATTGGAACGGAAGAGAATGGTTTGACGATTCATATGGAAGCAGACCGCATCCAAATGACATTCTTAAATAAAAAGGGAGAGCCATCTGCCTGCGGCGGAGGAAGAGCCATACGGATCGGGCGGACGGCATCGGAAATCAGTCATGCACTTGTGCTGATTGATAATTCGATTGCAGAGATTTTTGTAAATGATGGAGAAGTGGTAATGACAACCAGAATCTATCTGGAAAAACCGGAGCGGATGCTTACGGTAAACGGATGCCGGACATGTGAAATCTGGAAGACAGAAGAATAAAAAAGAAGAGAAGCAGGACTTTCAAAAGAAGTCGAAGCTTCTCTTTTTTTGGTGAAGATCCGACATTTACATCAGGGGAAATTTCAGATAAAATATACTGTAGCAAAAGAAGAACTATGGAAAAGGAAAGAAGGGAAAAAGCTTGAAGGTAGCGGTTATCGGACACAGCGGCTGCGGAAAATCTACCATCGCGGCATGGATTGCCAAAAAGAGAAGACTTCCGCTTCTTCATCTGGATAAGGTTCACTGGCTGCCCGGATGGATAGAACGTCCGAAAGAAGAGGAACAGAAAATAGTCAGGGAATTTCTTGACAGTCATGATTCCTGGGTGATTGACGGGAACTATCACAGTATGGAATACGAGCGCAGGATGCAGGAAGCAGACCGCATTCTTTTCCTTGATTTTCCAAGACTTGTCTGTCTTTACCGGGCATGGAAACGGGCAAGAAGGTATCGTGGAAAAACGAGATCCTCCATCACAGAAGGATGTACAGAGAAACTGGATCTGGAATTTGTTTTCTGGATTCTTTATCAGGGAAGAAGCGGGAAGGCAAAAATGGAGTATCAACGTGTGATGCGAAAGTATGGATCCAAAGTGGTGCGGATCACAAATCAGAGAGAACTGGACAGGGAGAAGCGAAGATGGATAAAGCATTAGATCAGCTGTTTGATTTTATCAGAGAGATTGACAAAGAAAAGTTTATCGGACGCCAGACGTATCTGACGGACGGTGAGAGAAAAGAAAATGATGCAGAACATGCATGGCACATGGCGATTATGGTACTGCTCTTAAGCGGATATTCCAATGAAAAAATCGATGTTCTCCGAACGATTTCGATGCTTCTGATTCATGATATTGTAGAAATTGATGCAGGAGACACCTACGCCTACGATGAAGAAGCCAAGAAGACGCAGAAAGAAAGAGAAGAAAAAGCGGCTGAGCGGATCTTCGGGCTGCTTCCGGAGGAACAGGGTAATTACCTGATGGAATTGTGGAAGGAATTTGAGGCAAGAGAAACACCGGAAGCAAAATTTGCGCGGACCATGGACAATCTTCAGCCGATGATGCTCAATGCGGCTACAGATGGGAAGGCATGGGTAGAGCACGAAGTGTCAATAGACCAGATTATGAAAAGAAATGCACGGACGGGCGAGGGCGCTTCTGTGCTCTGGGAATACGCGCAGAAGAACTGGCTGGAACCAAATCTGAAAAAAGGCCGGATAAAGCCACAGAAAGATTTGTAGTTCCGGTAGAAGTACGTTATAATAAGTTAGCAGGAATTTTGCTTAGGAATGGAGAGATGAGGGAATGATTAGAACGAAGTTAAAGAGAATGCTTGCAGCATCTTTATGCGCAGCACTGTGTTTGTCATCTGTCCCGGTTTACGCCGAGGAAACTCCGAATGGGCAGACTGAAGTTCAGACAGATACCATGCAGGAAGACGTGCAGCAGGACGGCACAGAAGAAGGAAGCAGTCTGAACAGTGAAACTTCGGAAGAGCCGGAAGAATCACAGGATATGACTTCCGGAGAGGAAGCACTGCCGGCAGAGTCGCAAGACGATGTTCAGGAAGAAACGATTTCGGAGACTCAGCCTTCAGACGAGACCAGGCCGGCTGCAGAGGAAACTCAGGAGCAGGAGAACAGTACTCCGGAAACATCAGAAGAGGCTGCAAAAGCAGCAGCTCCGGAAGAGCAGCAGACTAAAACGGCGGAGACTGAAAGAGCAGCGGGAGCACATGTAGTATACAGAACGCATATACAGGATAAAGGCTGGTTGAAAGAAGCAGCAGACGGAGCTCTGGGCGGAACGGTCGGAGAGTACAGGCGTATGGAAGCGATCGAAATTAAGCTGGAAGGTGTATCGGGCGGCATTCAGTATCGTTCTCATATTCAGAAGTATGGATGGGAGAATGGATGGAAGGCAGACGGCGCTTTGAGCGGAACAGAAGGTGAGGCAAAGCGTCTGGAGGCAATTCAGATCCGGCTGACCGGGGAGGCTGCCGAACAGTATGATGTTTACTACCGTGTTCATGCGCAGGACTATGGCTGGCTTGGATGGGCTAAGAACGGTGAAAATGCAGGAACGTCCGGGAAGTCAAAACGTCTGGAAGCAATTCAGATCCAGCTTGTCGATAAAGGAGGAAAGGCACCAGGCACTACAGAAAATGCCTATGTGCATCCACTTGTCAACTACAGTACTCATGTTCAGACGGCAGGATGGCAGAGTTCAGCAGCAGATGGGGCAGTCAGTGGAACAGTTGGAAAATACAGACGCCTGGAAGGAATCAAGATTCGCCTGGACAGTGAAGCTCCTTCTGGAAATATAGAGTACCGGACTCATATTCAGAATATCGGATGGGAAAAAGAATGGAAGTCTAATGGAACACTGAGCGGGACAACAGGGAAAGCACTTCGCCTGGAAGCTATACAGATCCGCTTAAGTGGAGAAATAGCCGAACAGTATGATGTGTATTACAGAGTCCATGCACAGAATTACGGCTGGCTTGACTGGGCGAAAAACGGAGAAAGCGCAGGAACTTCCGGTTTGAATCTCAGGCTGGAAGCAATTCAGATTCAGCTTGTGAAAAAGGGAGAAAAGGCTCCTGGAAAAACGGATACACCGTATGTGAAAATGATGATCCGCTATATGTCTCATGTACAGGATCTCGGCTGGGAGAATTATGTCAACGACGGGGCGATGAGCGGAACAAAGGGAAAAGCAAAACGCCTGGAAGCAATTAAAGTTCAGATCAATAATGCGGATGTTGCCGGAGAAGTAGAATACCGTACACATGTGCAGAATCTTGGCTGGGAAAATAAATGGACGAAAAATGGAGCTGTCAGTGGAAGTGTTGGGAAATCACTCCGTCTGGAAGCGCTTCAGATCCGGCTGACGGGAACCGTGTCAGATCAATATGATCTGTATTACAGAGTTCACGTGCAGGATTATGGCTGGCTTGACTGGGCAAAAAATGGAGAGATTGCCGGAACAACAGGATTATCCAAACGGATGGAAGCCATTGAAATTCAGATGGTAGAAAAAGGCGCGAAAGCACCCGGCTCGACAGACCATCCATACATTACAACCGGATGGGGAACGAAGATTGGACAGATTGGAGATTCCACATCAATTAATATAAGACCGAATAAGCTTGACCAGCTCAAAAAGTCCGGAAAGGCTACAAGTATAGAAGTAACCGCAGCAATGAAATATCGGGGGAATACTGTCCGTCAGGTAAAGAAAGAAGTGGATCTGAACAGTATATCATCCGCCGGATTCAACATGAATGTGGGCTACTACGGAAAGTATTATGTTTCAATTTCTTATAAAAAGAATGGGAAAATTATAGAAGCCGAAGAGCAGATCGCAGGCGTAAAGGCAGGCGAATATAACCTGGCACCGGTTTCCGCATCCTTCCCGGTTGTATACTTTTCACTGTCCCTGTGGGATATTACCACTTCTCCGGAGACAGGAAAAACAATTCCAACGATTGTAATGCTGGACAGACCTTCAGCGTATAACTGGGATCAGCTTCCGGAAGGTGTTTATGGAATGCCTTATCTTACAGATGAACAGATGCAGAAGACATATAATTACAGCATGTATGCACAGTATGTCAAGGATTTGTATGAGGTAAGTCCGGATTCCAGGTTTAACCTGTATATTAATGATATTACCTGTACCCTGATTCATTCACTGATTTATGCAAACCGGATTCCGGATAAGCAATATACAATTACAATGATGTCGGATGGTTCCGGAACCTTCAACATTATGAATAAGACTTATAATGTGTCAGATCCTTCCGCAAAACATCAGCAGCTGATTAATGAATGGAAGAGTGCAAAACAGGATGCCTACGAGACTGGAAAGGTTGCAACGGAATGGGGATGGCATAAGCGTTGGGACTGTATGTACGCAGTGCTTGCGTGCGAACCTGGAACCGAATGGTGGGTAGCACGAAACAATCTGTTCACCAGCGGGGACAATAATGCTTTTGCCGAGAAGATCAAAGCAGATGTGACAGTGAAAAATGTTAACACAATGCTCCAGGATCTTCAGGCAAAAGGCGAGGGAACCGTAAATGCCTTTAAAGCCTTGTATGATTTTAATGATGGATATTTTGCGGAATCCGAAATTCAGAATAAGAAATCCATGATGCTTTTAGGTACTTATGCATACAACGAAGAGACATTTGAAAACTATGCAAGACTGACAATGCTTTATTACGGGGATGAGTATGTTTATTATTACAAAGGTCATCCAAATACCCCGACCGGAATGTATCCGGCAAAACAGGAGCAGTTAGAGCGACTGGGAATGATTGACGTAGATTCCTCAGTGGCGGCAGAGCTGATTTTATTCTTCAATCCGGAAATCAGTATGTCCGGTTACAGTTCCAGTACATTTAACTCTGCATCCAGAGAAATGGCATGCGGGCTGTTCAGTTCGACGAAGTCAGAGGCGCTGGGTCAGGCAGGCAGCATCGACTATTCCGGAATTGACTGGTTTGCTTCCGTAATTGATCCGGATAATGTGGACAGCAGGATTGCAGCATTATGTCCGGATGGAGCAGACTGCTATCTGCTTGAGTTCTCGGATGAAATTTTAAGCAGGAGCAAATACGACATTGGAATTTTCAATGCAGATACTGGAGAACTTACATACTACGGGCAGGATGCACAGGGAAACTACATAAAAGTTGCATCCGTAACAGAATAGGGAGGAAATGAACTATGAATGTAAAAAAGGTCATGAAAAGAATGACCGGAGTTATTTTAAGCCTGACAATGATAATGGGATCTTTTTCAGTACAGGCAGCTGATTCGTCCGTAAATACAACAGATACAGCTGTTTTATCAGAGCAGGCAGCTGAAAATCCGGCAGAAAGCGGGCAGGAGATTCTGATTGAATCCGAAGACAGTCAGGCAGAAGAGACGGTGGAACCTGCCGGGGAGACAGGTGACCAGTCCGTAGCGGATAAACAGGAAGAAACCGGAGAGACAGGTGACCAGTCCGTAGCGGATAAACAGGAAGAAACCGGAGAGACTGATTCGGACATCGATGTGCAGGAACCGGTGAAAAATACAGAAAACCAGACAGATACTGCTTCGGAATCAGAAGCAGTATCTGAAGAATCAGAAGCAGCGGAAGTGCCGCAGGTGCAGGCGGAGGAAACAGAAGAAGTCAGCACGCCGCATATCTTTTATCAGTCCCAGATTCAGACAGACGGCTGGCAGGATGAAGTACAGGACGGTGCTACAAGCGGAACGGTCGGAGAATACAAGCGAATGGAAACGCTCAAAATCCGTCTGGAGGATCAGTCTTACAAAGGCAGCGTAGAATACCGTTCCCATGTGCAGAATCTTGGATGGGAATCCGCATGGGCAAAAGACGGTGCTGCAAGCGGTACAGTTGGAAAAGGACTGCGGCTGGAGGCGGTTCAGATCCGTCTGACCGGAGAGATGGCACAGCATTATGATATTTACTACCGTGTTCATGCACAGGAGTTTGGCTGGCTCGGCTGGGCAAAGAATGGAGAAAGTGCCGGAACAGCAGCATTCAGTTACCGTTTGGAAGGCATTCAGATTGTCCTTGTGGAAAAGGGCGGTCAGGCGCCGGGAAGTACGGCCGATGCATTCTGGCAGCGCCCGTCGGTTTATTACCAGTCGCATGTTCAGTCAATCGGCTGGCAGAAAGAAGTAAAGAACGGTGGCATCAGCGGAACCGTTGGACAGTACAAACGAATGGAGTCTGTAAAGCTTCGTCTGACAGATCAGGCATACAGCGGGAATATTGAATACCGTTCCCACATTCAGAATCTTGGATGGGAATCATCCTGGAAAGCAAACGGAGCTATGAGCGGAACGACTGCAAAGGCTCTCCGTCTGGAGGCAATTCAGATCCGTCTGACCGGAGAAATGGCACAGCGTTTTGATGTGTATTACCGGGTTCATGCGGAGCAGTTTGGCTGGCTTGGCTGGGCGAAAAATGGCGAGAGTGCAGGGACAGCCGGATTTGGCTATCGGCTGGAGGGACTCCAGGTGGTACTGGTCGTAAAAGGAAAAGCGGCACCGGGAAGTACAGCATCTGCATTCCATCAGCTTCCATCTGTATATTATCAGACACATGTACAGAATGACGGCTGGAAAAGCGAAGTGAAAGATGGGGCCACAGGTGGAACCGTCGGACAGTATAAACGCATGGAATCCATCAAAATCCGTCTGGCAAATCAGGATATCAGCGGAAATATTGAGTATCGTTCCCATATTCAGAATCTTGGGTGGGAGTCATCCTGGAAAAAGAATGGCGCTATAAGCGGAACAACGGGAAAAAGTCTTCGCCTGGAAGCGATTCAGATTCGCTTGACAGGAAATATGGCAAAGTACTTTGACATTTATTACCGCGTTCATGCGCAGCAGTATGGCTGGCTCGGATGGGCAAAGAACGGTGCAAGCGCCGGTACCGAAGGATGCAGCTACCGCCTGGAGGCAGTACAGATCCGTCTGGTAAAGAAAGGAGCGGCAGCACCGGGTTCCACGTCGCGTCCATTTGTGAAGAGTAAGAATGGATGGTACTACGAAAACGGATATAAGTATTATTATAAGTCCGGTGTCAGACAGACAGATATCCGTAATATCATCGGAAAGCAGTCCTCTTATCTGATCAAGATTAACAAACAGATGAGCTGCGTGACAGTTTATGCAAAAGATGGAAGCAGAGGATATATCATCCCGGTTGTGGCATTTGCTTGTTCACCGGGAGCAGGAACGCCGACCGGTACGTTCCATACCTCTGACAAATATCGCTGGCATGCGCTGTATGGGGCTCAGGGCCAATGGTGTACGAGAATTACAGGCCACATCCTGTTCCATTCTCTTCCATACACACATTTCAACAACCGGACAATGATGCCGAATCAGTACAACAGACTTGGAACATGGGCATCTTCCGGATGTATCCGGCTGAGAGCCATTGACGCGAAATGGATTTATGACAACTGTGCTTCCGGCACAACAGTCACCATTTACAACAGTTCTGCAGCAGGACCGCTTGGAAAACCGGTATATGCGAAGATTCCGGCTTATCAGAACTGGGATCCGACCGACCCGACGATCTGATGATCCGTTGGTTGGGCAGAATGGAAAAGTAATATGAATAAGAAAGAGGGATACGGTTCAAAGACCATATCCCTCTTCTGCTAAAGCTGATTTTCTACAAGCTGTGAGAGCGGAGCAAAGTGATAGCCCATTTCTTCCCATTTGGTCAGCAGTTCATCCAGAATCTGCGCGTTGGTGGAAGACGTGTTGTGGAGAAGAACGACTGCGCCGGGATGAATACGTCCGAGCAGCTTTTCAAATGCTTCTTCTCTGGTGGGCTGGTCGTCTTCGTACCAGTCTACGTAGGCGAGACTCCAGAAAAAGGTAGAGTATCCCAGCTCTTTTGCCATCTGTAGATTTGCGGTACTGAATTTCCCCTGCGGAGGTCGATAATACGGGCTCATTTTCTGTCCGGTTGTCTCTTCAAAAAGAGATTCTACGCTTTCCAGTTCTTCGCGGAAAGCGCTTTCTGTAGAGATGGCGGACATATCCGGATGATGCCACGTATGATTTCCGAGTGTATGCCCTTCTTTGACCATCCGTTTTACGATGTCCGGATTGTCACGAAGAAAGGTGCCTACAATAAAAAAAGCCGCGGGAGCGTCATGCTTTTTCAGGGCATCAAGGATTGCTTCCGTATTTCCGTTTTCATATCCGCAGTCAAAAGTCAGGTAGATGACTTTTTCATCCGTATCTTCACAGTACGCGGCATTCAGAGCGGAGAGCTCGGAAATATCAGCATTGCCGACGGGACGTTCTCCTTCGTTTGGAAAGCTTAATCCCCAGTTCCCGGAGGCTTCGGCAGACGTCTCCCGGGCCGGGGCTTCCCGGAAGGAGGAAATAAGAAATCCGATGCCGGTTCCGGCGCAGTAGGCGGCTACAAAAAGCAGGAGAAGAAGCAATGCTTTTTTTAATTCAGGAGCATGTTTCATAGTTTTGATTCCCGAAAATATTGTTGGTTTCAGTGTATGATGAATTAAAAGAAAATAGAAGCAGGCTCAGAAAAGGAAAAGAGAAAGGAATACACGAACATGAAATATTATCTTGCTCCCCTGGAAGGGATCACAGATCATATCTATAGAAGAACATATCATAAGCTGTTTGAACCGATGGATAAATATTTTATCCCTTTTCTTACGCCAAATGAGAATGGAAAACTGTCCAAACGGCAGCGACAGGACGTACTTCCGGAAAATAATGAAGGAATGTATGCGGTTCCACAGATCCTGACAAATAAAACAGAAGAATTCCTGAGCGCAGAGGCGTATCTTGGCAGCCTTGGATATGAGGAGATCAATCTGAATCTGGGTTGCCCTTCCCGCTGTGTGGTGTCGAAAGGAAGGGGAGCAGGATTTCTGGCGGATCCGGACGGTCTGCGCAGATTTCTGGATGAAATTTTTGAAAAATCCAATATCCGGATTTCCATTAAAAGCAGAATCGGAGTGAGGGATGTGGAGGAGTTCGGAGCACTGCTGGATTTGTATAATCAGTATCCGCTCGAGGAGCTGATTCTCCATCCACGTACCGGGAAAGAATTTTATAAAGGCAGCCCGCACCGGGAAGTTTACCGGTATGCAATGAAGGAAAGCAGACATCCATTATGTTATAATGGCGATCTTTTTACGAAAGAACAGTACGAAGACTGGGAGAAGAAATTTCCACAAAGCGATGCGGTGATGCTTGGGAGAGGAATACTTGGCGATCCGCTTTTGTTATCTAAAATTAAACAAAACCACAGGCCGGCCCATACCTGGATGGAGCTTCAGTATGAGCTTTATCTCGCATATCAGAAAGAAATCCAGGAGGAGCGGCATGTGCTGTCGAGACTGAAAGAATTCTGGACATACCGTGCATTGGTACACCGGGAAGAACGGGAAATGATTCAGAAGATTTACAGAACAAATACGTTGAAAGAATATGCGGAGCTTCTGCATTTTGAATAGAAGATGATCAGAAAAAAAGGAGGAAGACAGGATGCGGACTATGAGATTAAAGAAAAGAGAGATTCGGGACAAAGAGGTTTTAAGAGACCTGATTGACGGATGCAGTGTTGTACGAATCGGCGCGGCGGATGAAGAAGGAATGTTTATTGTGCCGGTGAATTATGGATATGAATTACTGGAGAAAGAAGACGGGACACTTGACTGGAAACTGTATTTTCATTCCGCGGCTCAGGGGAGGAAAGCAGAGGCTTTTGCAAAAGAGCCGGTAGCAGCGCTGGAACTTGACCGGGAAGGCGGGGTGATCCGGGGAGATTACACCTGTTCCTATTCATATGCCTACCAGAGTATTATGGGGACAGGAAAGATCAGAAAGCTGGAGTCGGAGAGCGAAAAGCGTTACGGCTTCGAAAAGATTATGGAGCATCTGGCGCCGGAGGCAGAATTAAAATTTGATGAAAATCTGCTGAAAGCGGCGGATGTGTACTGCATTGAGGTCCTTTCTTTTACCGGGAAGGAGAGAAAGGCACAGTAGCTTTTGGAAACAGATGGTGTATAGGATTGGAGACTGCCGCATATATTGCTAGAAAAGCAAGGTGTGCGGCAGTATGATGGGAAGCAAACGAAGAGACCAGACCAGGCAGGAAGAGACACGAGGGGACGTGATCCGCAAAAAGATCGCGGAGACTGCAGATGCACCAAAAGACGTGATCATGGGGCTTCCGCTGATCCATCTGACCGGACAGTGTGAAATCTGTATAGAAAATTATAGAGGGATTCTGGAATATACGGAGGAACTGATCCGTGTGAAAACAAAATCCGGAACGATCCGGATTATCGGAAAAAGAATGTGCATAGAATACTATATGAACGATGAGATGAAAATTACCGGGAAGATCTGGAAGGTAGAGTTTGAAAAGAAGGAGGATGCACATTGCTGACACGGATCCTGCGGTATGTGAAAGGGTATGTCCGGATACGGATCACCGGATATTCTCCTGAACGATTTCTGAATCTGTGCAAATACAAAAAGATTCCGGTCTGGGGACTGTTGCCGGGCCGCAATTTTTATGACATGAATATTACAATAGCCGGCATGAAGAAACTAAAACCGATTCTCAAAAAAACCGGCACGAATTTACGAATCATAGAGAAAATCGGACTTCCTTTTTTCCTTTTCCGGCACCGCAAAAGGAAGATTTTTTTTGCCGGAGCAGCGGGCTGCGTTCTGCTCGTATATATCCTTTCCCTTTTTATATGGAATATTGAGATCAGCGGAAATCATGTCCGGACGGATGAGACCATTCTGGCTTTTTTAAGAAAACAGGATGTGCACTGCGGAATGCCGGCTTCTTCTGTGGACTGTGCCGGGATTGCACGGATGATCCGGAAAGAGTACGATGATGTCATCTGGGTGTCGGCATCTCTGAAGGGCAGTAAAATCCAGATTGACATTAAGGAAAACAGTGATTCCAGAGAGATTGAGGAAGAGGAAATGACAGAGGAAGGAACCGATCTCATCGCTGAAAAGGACGGCGTGATCAAAGAGATTGTCACCAGGTCCGGTGTTCCGATGGTTCATGCCGGAGATGAAGTAAAAACCGGAGATATTCTTGTGTCGGGACGTGTGGAGATCAAAAATGACAGTCAGGAAGTCGTAGGATATCAGTACCAGAATGCGGATGCGGATATCCGGATGGAGACAAAAGAAGCATATGAAGATACGCTGGATTTATCCTATACGGTAAAGAGATATGAAAAACGAAAGAAACGTCAGGTGTTCTTACGTTTCTCGGATAAAGAATACGTTCTGGGACAGAAAGTTAAAGCAGGGGAGAAAAAAGAAATCTTTTCGTTTGAGGTCCTCCCTCAGTTTTCAAAAAGCTTTCTTCTCCCGTTTTCATTTGGCGTCCGGGAGGAGAAACAGTACCGGGAAGTGAAGAAAACCTATACAAAAAAGGAATGTCAGGAGATTCTAAGCAGAGAATTTGAACGCTTCTGCAAGGATTTAAGAAAAAAAGGGGTTCAAATTCTGGAGAATGATGTTAAAATATACAAGGACACGCAAAGTGCAAAAGCAAAAGGAACACTGATTCTTCTGGAATCATGCGGAAAGGAAAGAAAGACAGAACATGGGAATCTTGGAGAGAACAATGCAGATACCAGCTGAGCATGAGGCAAATGTGTTCGGTCAGCTGGATGCCTACGCAAAGAAAATTGAACGCACGTTCCATGTGACTTTGATCGAGAGAAACGGCGAGATCAAAATCATGGGTGAAGAGGGAAGGACCAGAAAAGCAGAAGAGATTCTGGAAAAGCTGCTGGAGCTGTCCCGGCGGGGAAATGTGATCACAGAACAAAATGTAGACTATCTCATTTCATTGGCTATGGAAGATGATGAAAAGGGCGATGTTCTGGAAATAGATAAAGAGGTTGTCGCATATACAGTTCAGGGGAAGCCTGTCAAGGCGAAGACTCTGGGGCAGAAAAACTACGTGGATGCAATAAAAAAGGATATGATTGTCTTTGGACTTGGACCGGCCGGTACGGGGAAGACCTACCTCGCAATGGCAATGGCAATCTCAGCATTCAAAAATAATGAAGTGGGAAGGATCATTCTGACCCGTCCGGCAATCGAGGCGGGGGAGAAACTTGGATTTCTTCCGGGAGATCTGCAGAGCAAAATCGATCCGTACCTGCGGCCGCTCTATGATGCGCTTTATCAGATCATGGGGGCAGAGAGCTTTGTAAAGAATTCAGAGAAAGGACTCATTGAAGTGGCTCCGCTTGCCTATATGAGAGGACGTACACTTGACAATGCGTTTATCATTCTGGATGAGGCGCAGAATACAACGCCGGCCCAGATGAAAATGTTCCTGACACGGATCGGGTTCGGATCAAAGGTTGTTATTACCGGTGACGAGACACAAAAGGATCTGCCGTCCGGACAGACTTCCGGCCTTGATGTGGCAGTCAAAGTTGTAAACGGACTGGAAGGGATCAGCGTCTGCCGCCTGACCAGCAGGGACGTTGTAAGACATCCGCTTGTTCAGAAAATTGTAAAGGCATATGAGAATTACGAGAAAAAAGAAGAGAGCGGAAAGCGTGGAAACAGAAGAAAAAGTATAAGACACAGAGGTTGATATGACGATATATTTAGAAGAAGAATCAGAAATCAGACTTCCGGTAGACTGCCGGAAAACAGCAGAGCAGGTGGTGGAGGAAACTCTTGATTATGAGGGGTTCCCATATGAAGCGGAAGTAGAAATCCTGCTCACCGATAATGAATCAATCCGGGAAATGAACCGGGAACAGAGAGGAATTGACCGGCCGACAGACGTACTGTCTTTCCCGATGATTGATTATGAAAAAGCGGGAGAATTCGATTTTCTGGAAGAGCGCCCGGACTGCTTTCATCCGGAAACCGGGGAAGCACTTCTTGGAGATATTGTGATTTCAAAGGAAAAAGTACTCTCACAGGCAGAGGAATACGGACATTCTCCTTTGCGGGAGTACGCCTTTTTGATTGCGCACAGCATGCTTCACCTGCTCGGATATGACCATATGGAAGAGCAGGAAAGGGTTATTATGGAAAAGAAGCAAAATGAAATTCTGGAGCGCCTCGGCATCTCCAGATCAGGAACTGCAAAAGACGAAACGAAATAGCGGGGTGTTTTATGGGTAAAAAGAAGAACGGAAATGAATTTCTGGTACAAGGCGGAATTCTTGCGGCGGCTGGAATGATTTCCAGAATCATAGGGATGATCTACCGGATTCCACTGCTCAATATTATGGGGACGACCGGTCAGGGATTCTACGAGGTTGCTTATCAGATTTACAGTATTGCACTGATTCTTACATCCTACAGTATGCCGCTTGCGGTTTCCAAACTTGTTTCCGCAAGGCTTTCCAAAAATCAGGAAAAAAATGCGTTCCGGATTTTTAAATCGGCATTATTGTTGACATTAGTGGTAAGTGGAGTTGTCAGTCTGATTATTTTCTTTGGAGCAGATGTTCTTGCAGGCGGGGTTATGAAGATGAGCATGAGTGCCTACGCGCTCCGGGTTCTGGCACCTGGACTTGTCATTGTCTCCGTGATGGGAGTTTTAAGAGGATTTTTCCAGGGGCGCGGATCCATGGTGCCGACAGCGGTATCACAGATTCTGGAGCAGGTTGTCCATGCGATTGTCAGTATCATCGGGGCATATATTCTGCTTCAGTACGGAAAAACCGTAGGCTCTGAGCAAAGAGATGATCTTTACGGGCCGGCTTTTTCAGCTGCAGGTGCTACACTTGGCGTTATTGCCGGAGGATTGATCGCACTGATTTTCCTTGTGCTGATTTTCTATGCGTATCGCGGAAAACTGCGGAATAAAATCAGACGGGACAAAACCGTGGAGGTGGAGAGCTTCGGATTTATTTTCAAAGTGCTGATTCTTACGATCGCACCGGTTATTTTAAGTTCTACCGTATACAATATTCAGAATGTGATTGACAGCGCCATGTTCAGCAGCATTATGTCCGCACAGGGATTTTCAGAGGAGCATTGCGCGGATCTGCTTGGAAGTCTGGGACAGTACTATACGCTGTTTAACGTGCCGCTTTTCATGGCTAATGCGCTCGGTTCATCGATTGTACCGCCGCTTGTACGTGCATACGAGAACGGAAACCGGGAGCAGGTGCATCAGAAGATTGAGATGGCAATGCGCGTAACCATGCTGATTGCAGTGCCAAGTGCAGTTGCGTTTATCGTAATACCAAAGCCGATGCTGGATCTGATCTGGGGATCTATTGATAATACAGTGGCAGCAAATCTGTTCCGGATCGGTGCAATTTCGATCATTTTCTATGCGGCATCTACTCTGACCAATGCAGTGCTGCAGGGAGTCAACAAGATGATGTCACCGGTGAAAAATGCGGCGACTTCCCTTGTGATTCATGTTGTTTCCCTGTTTATCATGCTTGTATTTTTCCACTGGAGCATTTATGCAGTTGTTGCAAGTAAGGTGATCTTTGGTCTTGCCATGTGCATCTTAAATTCACATGATCTTCGGGAAGCGGTCGGATACGTACAGGAAAAGAAACGGACCTTTGTATACCCGGCAGTAGCTGCTGTCATTATGGGGGTCGTTGTTTTCGTACTTCAGTTTGTACTGGCTCTTGTGATCAGTGATGCTGTTGCAACGGTCATTTCGATTGTGGCTGGAGTCTGCATCTATGCGGTCAGCCTCCTTGCAATCGGCGGACTGACAGAAGCGGAGATTCTTGCACTTCCGAAGGGCGCGAAAATTGCGGCAGTTCTGCAGAAAGCACATTTGTTAAAATAGAGGTGCACGAGATGAAACGAGTGTTATTGATCCATGATCTGTGCTCGGTCGGGAAAGCGGCCATGATGAATATGATTCCGGTTTTAAGTGTTATGGGAATGGAGGTATGTCCGCTTCCGACCATGCTGCTGTCAACCCATACCGGAGGATTCGGCAGGCCGGAAATGCTTCCGGTACCGGGGACGTATCTGGAAGAAAGCCTTAAACATTTTCAGAGAGAACAGATCCGGTTTGACTGTATTTTTGTCGGGTATCTGGGAAATACGGAAATGGCACAGACCGTTTCCGGACTTCTGGAGATGGATTGCAGGCCGTTGGTGATTCTGGATCCGATTATGGGGGATCACGGAAAATATTATTCTAATTTTGATGAAACATATAAGGAAGCCCTGCTTCCCCTTCTTGGGAAAGCGGATCTTCTGCTTCCGAATCTGACGGAAGCGGCCTTTTTGAGCGGAATTCCCTATTCCGAATGTCAGTCGGAAGAAGGACTGGGAAAAGTTGTGGAGAAACTTCGGAAAATGGGCATGAAAGACGGTGTCATTACCGGAACAAAAGCAAGAGAAGATGAGATCGGCATGGCGGTTCTGGAAGGAAATAACATGAAAATCTGCAAAGAGCCGGAGATTCCGTATCATTCTCATGGTACCGGGGATCTGTTTGACGCGGTACTATGCGGAACTCTCCTTGGCGGCGTTTCGCTTGAGGCTTCTGCGCGGAAGGCCCATGCATTTGTTGCAGACTGCTTAAGGGCGAAAGCAGTGGAAGCGGGCGAAGAACGCGCAGGACTTCCGTTTGAACGTCTTCTGGGAAAACTTGTATAAATTTCAGCGAGAAGGCAGATACTGTATAAAAAAAGGAGTGTGCTTCTATGAAAAAATACAGTATCGGACTTTTCGTCCTTTTTCTCGGCTGCGTTGCGCTGATCGGCGCGGCCTATCAGTTCAGCTTTCAGTATTCAAAAAGACAGGCAGAAGAGGAAGCAAGACTGAAACAGGAAATCATGAAATCTGTAAAAGAAGAAGAGGAGGACGCCGTGGCGGCGGAAGGTGATGTCAGTAAAGGGGAAGTTTTTTACCTTATGGATCTGAACGGATTTGTCGCCGTATATAGATCAGATAAAGAAACGATTTATGAATATACCAATATTGTTGTAGAAGATCTGCCTGAAGATATCAGGCAGGAAATTCAGGAGGGAAAGGAAATCCGGACAGTGGAAAAACTGTACGGATTTCTGGAAAATTACTCCAGTTGACGGGAAAGGTACAAAAAGATGAAAGAAGAAAAAATCAGAAGAATCAATGAGCTATACCATAAGTCAAAAGCAGAGGGGCTGACTGAGGAGGAGAAGAAAGAGCAGAAAATTCTGCGTCAGGAATACATCGAATCATTTCGTGAAAATCTCAGAGGACAGCTGAACAATATTTCAATCAAAGAAAAAGACGGTACGATTGTTAATCTTGGTGAAAAATATGGAAAAAAAAGAAATCAGAAAAAAGGTTCTTGATAGGAGAGACAGGATACCGGAAGAACAGCGAAGAGAAAAAAGTATCCGGATTGCAAAAAGGCTTTGCGGGATGCCCTGTTTTGCAGGGGCGTCCTCTATTTTAATTTACCGCCATTTCCGGTCTGAAGCAGAGACTACTCTTTTGATGGAACAGGCCTGGAAGACGGGAAAGAGAGTCTATTGTCCCCGTGTGGAAGGAAAGACAATGGAGTTTTTTCTGGTCCGGACATGGGAAGATTTTGAACAGGGATGTTTTGGAATCGAGGAACCGGGAGCGGAGTGCCCTGCCTTTGAAGAAGACCCACAGGAGCAGGCGCTTGTGATTCTTCCAGGAGCAGCTTTTGACCGAAAACGGAACCGGATCGGTTATGGAGGCGGGTTTTACGACCGGTATCTGGCAAACCATCCGGGCCTTGAGACTGCGGCAGTCTGCTTTGAAGAGCAGATTGTGGAACAGATACCCGCCGGACCGTATGATATCCGGCCACGGATCATAGTTACCGATCAGCATTGTTACGAATAAGAAAAGGATGTGAGAGATGATGGCAGACCTGCCAAAAGATCCAGTGATGCTTCTTGGAACCATAAATATGAAACTGCGGGATTTTTATCCGACTCTGGATGCGCTGTGCGAAGATCTTCAAGTTGGAAAAGACTGGATTTGCAGCACGCTTTCCGGAATCGACTATGAGTACGATCCGAAGCGGAATCAATTTGTATAAGAAAGCAAAAGGAAGACTGCAAAATAGGCAGTCTTTTGTCTTGCTTTTTTGCGGAGGGCATGCTATACTTTAGACATTTCTAACAGGGGCAGATCATTGCCCTGATCTATTTTTCTATATTTATCTATTTGAGACCGAGACGAATTCTGTTTCGGAATCCCGAAGAAAAGAAAACTTCATGTTCAGAGGGGGTGAGGCCGTTGATTGTCTGATCATATTTTGTGCAGCCAGTAGATATGACATGGAGGAAATACTATGAGAAAAAAAAGAATATGGAAACACATCACGGTCATTGCATTGGCAGTGGCTGCAGCAACTGCTGCGATTGGCGGGATTTCCGCGTATTTTACGGATACCCAGGAGAAAACCAATACATTGACTGTAGGAAGTGTAAAAACAGATCTGGAGGAGCCGGAGTGGGAAGATGTTCCATCGGACGAAAAAACAGATATTACACCGAACCAGACGATCAAAAAGGATCCGAGGATCACCAATACCGGAGCGAATGATGCGTACGCATTTCTGGAAATTCAGGTTCCGGTGAAAAAGATTATTACGGTAGGTCCAGACGGGAAAAAGCTGCCGGCAGCAGATACAGAGCTCTTTGCTTATAAAGTAAATGACGGATGGGTACAAGTCCGGAGCTCCGATATTACCACATCGGGGAAGGTGACGGCAAGAAGCTATGTTTACGCCTATGGAACAAAAACCCAGTGTACGGTTCTGAAGAAAGGAGAGACGACGACTCCACTTTTTGATAGTGTTACTCTGGTCAATGCCATTGAGGGGCAGATTGACGAAGAAACGCTGAATATTCCGGTGAAAAGCTACGCAATTCAGGCGGAACACATTGGAGAGTCCAAAGTACCTTCAGACGTATTCCAGATTTACATGAAACAGAACCAGTAAACAGAAGGGGAGATTACAATGAGAAAAAGAAAACGAACTCCCTGTGGCCGGGCTCTGGCGGTTTTGGTGCTGACCGGAATAGTGGTACAGTTGATTCATATGCCGGAAGTGTCAGCTTATTTCGCGGACCGCAATGAAAAGAACAATGTACTTCAGGTCGGTGATAATACATCTACGATTGAAGAGAAATTCGATCCGCCGGATACGGTCACCCCGGATACAACTTACAACAAAACCGTTTCTGTCAGAAATCAGACCGACACGCCATGTTACGTCCGGGTTTTTGTAGAGAAAGATCAGTCGGAGATCCCGCTGTCCATTGCGTTTGACACGAAACACTGGACGGAAAAACAGGCGGACGGCTATTATTACTACCGGACAGTTCTGGAAGGAAAGAAAAAGACAGAACCGCTCTTTACCAGCGTAACAACCGGAAAGACTGAAGAGACATTTCGGATTCTGATTTATGAGGAGACAGTACAGGCGCAGGGATTTCAGACGCCCCAGGAAGCATTTGCTTCCATCCGGGGAGAACAGGAGAGTGGTGTATGAAAAAGAGCAGATGGAAAAAGGGACTGGTTCTGGCATTGTTGCTGGCCTGTACAGGAACAGTCAATGTAAGGAGTGCAGGTCATGTCAGTGCGCTGGAGGCGGCAGAACAGGCCGGTTCACCGATTACAGTGAAACAGTACGGGGAGGAGGAAGATTCCAGCTTTTCCTTCCGCCTGAAAAGGACTGAACATACAACCTGTACCTGGAAAGATACGAGTGGAATCGCCGATCCGCAGCTGATTCATCAGACAGGAAACGGAATTGAACGGTGGGGACAGATGGTGACCAGCGATGCCCAGAAGGGAAAGATTTCCTGCTATCTGACGAATATGGGAAGTTACAAAGGGAAAAATACGAATCTCAGGATCACCTTTACGGACTGGCCGTCTTACCGGACAGAGTCGGGGGAACGGTATTATCCGGTTCTCGGGGTCTCACTTTCTCTTACGACAGATTTTTACGGCCTGATCTTCAGCGATATCTGGTATGAGGCAAAGATGGAGATTCTGGATGATCAGGGACGTCCCCTTGCCGTCAATATGACTTACCGGGCGGATGATCTGGATTTCGGACAGATCTTCGGCGTGAAAAAAAGTGATGCCATATCCGGACTTGCGGTTCCGGAAGACAGCCGGGTATATTATATCGACCGGGATGGATTTTACTATTTTTATGCGGACAATATTGCTTCCAATGAATACGAAAAAGACAGTGTACAGGTACAGTACAAAAATGCTTCTGCATTTACCCTTCGTGTTGGCGGCGGTGTCGCATTTCCGGACAGCTTTACCTATAGCAGGTATGTGTCGGAAAAAGTAAAGAAAGATTACGAACGCTTTCGGGATCATCTGGTCGGAGAATCAAGTGTAGAAGAATCAACGAATGCGGGAGCAATACTTGGATGGATTGCAGGTTCCGCAAGAGGATATGGTCCGTTTACTCCGCCGGTTCCGGTAAAGAGCGTAGACCGGACAGAAGTCCATGGAGAGGACTCGTTTACATACCGGATTAATTTTAAAGTGCCGGAATGTCAGCCGGCTGACTACTATCAGAGTCTGGTTCTGACAGATCCGATGCCGGAGGCTTTGACGGTGGAGAAAGTCGTTGTATATGATGCGGACAATCAGCAGGATGTCAGCACAAAATTTCATATCCAGATAACAAAAGGGACATCGGATCAGGTGAAAGTATCTGCAAGAGATACGTCCTCCGCATGGATATATGGTCGAAGTTTTGAAATACGCATTCAGGTTCATAAGCGGCCGGAGTACATCTTCGGGAAATCCAATGTGGTATCCAACAAAGCCGGGCTGAGCGTAGATCAGAAAACACCGAAAGAAACGGAGCAGGTCCGGACATCCTTCTATTATCAAATCACAACGGAAGCGAAAAATGGTTCGATTACCGCTTCCAATCTGAAAGTTCCCGCGGGAGGAACGATGCAGATCACCTATTCTCCTCTGCCGGGATACTATCTGAAATCGGTTACCGTCGATCAGAAAGAAACCGACAAAAATCAACACATATCCAGTTATTCTTTCACAAAAGTCAATGCAGACCACCATATCCGGGTAGTATACGAAAAAAATCCCGCCCTTACAATCACAAAGGAAGTAAAAGGAAAATGGGATGAATTTGGAACTCCTGTCTTTTTATTCCAGATCACGGGAACAGATTATAACGGAATCAGCCGGACGTATTATGAGGCGCTGGAAATTCCGGAACAGTTTAAAGAAGACGGTGTTTACAGGAAGTCCTTTATCATGCAGATCCCTGCCGGGATCTGGACGGTCCGGGAAATTCCGGTTTCCAGATACCGGATGACAGGAATCAAAGAGGTGGAAAATGGAAGCATCGAGGGCAGTACAGCCAGGCTGGACACAAAGGATCACGATACGGCAAAGGCAACATTCTGCAACGAACTGGTGAATTATGGAGATTTCAGCCACAATGATCTTGAGATCAATGTATTTGGAAAGCAGGTGGGAAGGTGAAAAAAAGAAGGCAACTTGCAGTGATGGCTGCCATCTGGATGCTTGGCGGTATTCATGCGGCGGCAGCGGAACAAGAGGCTTCTGTGACAACGGATATCCAGTCCGGCGGGGTCAGCATCCGGATGAACCGGTACGGTGACGCTGAAAAAAAGCAGGAATGGGAAGATGTCGAAGACATTCTGCCGGGGCAGGAGATTCCCATGATTACAGAGATTGAGAACCTGGGGGAAGACTGTTTTATCCGTTACCGTATAAGGGCGGAAGCAGAAAGTAAGCGGGAAATACCTTCCGCTTCTTTTCGGGGCCTGCCGGATGACTGTGTGCAAAAGGGAGAGTATTTTTATGATACGAAAATTTTAGAACACGGTGAAAAGGAGGAGCTGTTTACTGCGTTTATGCTTCCGGAAACATGGGAGCAGGAAGAGGAGGATGAAATCCGTATTTATGTGACAGCCGATGCGATTCAAAGCCGAAATTTCACACCGGATTTTGAATCGGAAAATCCATGGGGAGATACGAGAGTCCAGAAAGTTTCGGAAGAGGAAAAAGAAAATCAGCTTCGTGTAGCGGTACCTCAAAAAGGGCTCTGTCGTGTTGTAGTGGAAGGGGACCGGATTATCACCGTACCGGACAGCTTCTTTTCGGAACTGGGAACGGTCGTTCCCGGAGATACGGTTCAGGGAGAAATTCAGATTGAAAACGGGTGTGAGCAGACAGAAGCGGTATACTGGAAACTGGATTCGGAGGAGCAAACCCTGTTAAATCCGGTGGAACTCAAAATCGAAAAGAGCAGCGGTGCAATTTTGTATCAGGGAACCATTCAGGAATACCAGACAGATCAGTTTGCCCTGCTTGGGCGTTATTCACCGGAGGAGAAAGACAGTCTGATGTTCACGCTTCATTTCCCGGAAGAGATGGATAATCTCTATCGGCTTCTGAATGGTCAGATGACATGGAGATTCCGGGCAGTTTCCGAGACACAGGAGGCAGACTTCCTGCAGGAGGAGCGGCGGGAAACCGTGAAAACCGGAGAAGAAAGCCATTTGTTTCTGCTGTTGCTGCTGATGGGATCAGCCTGTCTGGTTCTCCTCCTGATCAGAAAGAGGAGAGCTGATGAATAAGTGGTTCCGAAGGCTGGATACCATTCTGATTCTGTGTGCGGCATGCTATGTTCTTCTGTTCGCCTGCCCGACCACATTTGGAATCCTGCCTGTCCGGGTATTATCCGGCTCCATGGCACCTGAGATTCTGGAAGGGGATATGGCCTATATCCGACAATGTAAGGAGAATGCTGTCGTGCCTGGTGATGTGATTGCCTTTCGGACGGAGAATGATCAGCTGGTGCTGCACCGCCTGATTGAAAAGACATCCGAAGGGCTCGTTACAAAGGGAGATGCCAATGAACACGAGGATTTCAGCACGGCAGATCCCGCAAACGTAGTTGGAACACTTTTATTCTGTCTCCCTAAAGGAGCGGTCTGGTATGAAAAGATCACTTCGTGGAAAACACTTGGAATCCTGCTTTTTTACAGCGGAATCCGCATGATAACAATAGTTCACCAGAAATTTTGACGGCAGATTTTCGGTTCCTGCTGTTGTTCTCCTTCAAACTGCGGTATAATAACCGAAAAGTGTAAAATGAAATGATTGAAACAAAAATAGAATGATGTGCCTGATGGTCAGGAGAAAGAGGGAAGAATATGCAGGACTACATACTGGAAATCTGTGCAGACTCGGCAGAGTCTGCGATAGCGGCCGAAAAAGGCGGGGCCACAAGGCTGGAACTTTGCCAGAATCTGATTATCGGAGGGACAACGCCGGGCCCGAAACTCTTTGAGATAGTACGACACGCAGTGGAGATCCCGGTTCATGTGCTGATCCGACCAAGATTCGGTGACTTTTGTTACTCGGACTATGAGATGGAGCAAATAAAAGAGGAAATCAAAATGTTCCGGGAACTGGGAGCGGATGGAGTTGTCATCGGTGTGCTGAGCCCGGACGGAAGCATTGACCGGGAAAGGATGGAAAGACTTCTGGAAGAGCGGGGAGACATGTCGGTGACACTTCATCGGGCTTTTGATGTCTGCCGGGATCCGTTGAAATCACTTCAGACGGCAAAAGATCTTGGAATCCAGACGATTCTGACGTCCGGACAAAAGGACAGCTGCATGGAAGGAGCAGATCTTTTACGGGAACTTCAAAAAGAGAGTCGGGGTGAGATCCAGATTCAGGCAGGCGGAGGAGTGACACCGGAGAACCTGGAAGCACTTTTCTATCAGACCGGAATCCGGACATGGCATATGTCGGCGAAAACCGGAATTGAGAGCCGGATGGAATACCGGAATCCGGACGTTCATATGGGGATTGCGGATATCAGTGAATATAAGCTGTTCCAGACATCCGAAGAAAAGGTACGTCAGGCTATAGATATTCTAAAGCGGCTGTAGGCAAGAGTGTCTAAAACAGGAGAAAGAGAAAAGCAGATAAAAATCGAGCAGGAGACAAAGGAGAGAAAGCAGATGTTTTCAGAACAGAGCCGAAAGAAAATCGAGGAAGCATACCGTAAGGTCAAAGAGGATCTGGGGGATTTTATGGAACCGGTGGATCAGTATATACGGTCTCTTCCTGAAGCAGAAGCGGCTGCGATGCACTATCTTTACGCATCCATGCCGTACAGTGATATAGGGAATTATCCGGTGGAAACGTTTCTGGACTTTGCACGCCATGGAGTGTGGCTGTATAAACAGAATACGTATGTACGGGAACTTCCGGAAGAATTGTTTTTGCAGTATGTTCTTTACCACCGGGTTAATGAGGAAGAAATCCGTCCGTGCAGGAGTCTGTTCTATCAGGAACTGAAAGATCAGATAGAAGGTAAAGATGCAGAAAAGACAGCATTGGAAGTGAATTACTGGTGTGCGGGGGAAGTCTCCTATGAAGTGGGAGATGACCGGACTCTTTCGGCTCTTTCTGTCTGGCAAAGAGGATATGGACGATGCGGGGAAGAATCTGTCTTTACCGTCAATGCCCTTAGAAGTGCGGGGATTCCTGCCAGACAGGTGTATGCGCCGTACTGGTCCCATTGCGATGACAATCATGCCTGGGTAGAAGTGTGGATTGATGGAACGTGGCATTTTCTGGGAGCCTGTGAGCCGGAACCGCTTCTGGATCTGGGCTGGTTTGAATATGCGGCTTCCCGGGCGATGCTGGTTCATTCCAGACGTTTCGATGGCAGAATCGAATCTGCAGGACAGGAGGATGCGGACCGGAAAAGCGAAATGGAAGAAGTGATTGGAAAAGACGGAATGGTCGTGATGGAAAACGTGCTTTCCAGATACGCCGATGATGTGAAGAAGATAGAAGTGACAGTAGTAGATGAGAAAGGACGTCCGGCCGCAGGAATTTCTGTGTGGTTTGAAGTGTTTAATTATGCCGCATTTCGCCCAATCGCACAGTGCCGGACGGATGAGCATGGCAAAGTTTCTCTCAGCACAGGGGCGGGAAGCCTTCATTTGTTCGCAGCAGGACAGGGACGGTATGCGGACGAAATTCTGGATACACGAGAGAGCAGAAGCTGTACATTGACACTTGCAAAACGGCTGGATTGCTGTCCGGAGACAGAAGGATGGAGAGATCTGGACCTGATCCCGCCACACGACCGTGCGCCGTTAAGCAAAAGGCCGAGTCCGGAGCAGAAGGAAAAAGGAAAAGAGCGCCTTGCTTTACTGAGAAACAAACAGGAGAACAAGCGAAAAGAATGGGTCAATCCGGAGCGGGAAGCATTTCTGAGCTGTCTGGAAACAAAAACTTCGCAGGAGCGGAAGCTGGGAGAGCAGTTACTCGAGACATTGACTGCAAAAGATCAGACAGATATCCGGTGCACCGTCCTTCTGGATCATCTGGAAGGAGTTCTTCCATACTGGAATACAGTACCGGAGGATATTTTTGTGACAGCGCTTTTGAATCCGAGAGTGGATGATGAAGTACTGACGGAATACCGTGGATGGTTTCAGAGGGAAATCAGCACCGAAGAACAGGAGAGGTATCGAAAAGATCCCGGCAGACTTTGGGAAAAGATTCAGAAGGAAGTCCGGGAATGTCTGGAACAGGAGCGAAGTACCGTACTCACGACACCAACAGCCTGTTACCGGATGAGGTGCGGCAGTGGTCGCTCGAAACGGATTCTTTTTGTTGCCATGGCAAGGAGTTTTGGAATCCCGGCAAGGCTTTGTCCGGAGGACGGAACAGTTCAGTACTGGAAAGACGGAAGATTTTTGTCAGCTGATCCGGACCGGACAAAATCAGCAGTTCTCATACTACACGCGGAAAATCCAAAAATGTGGCGGTATGGTTTGAACTGGAGCATTACAAAATTAACGGAAGAGCAGGGTTTTCCTCTCCGGCTTACAGACACGGGATGGGATAATGGAAAGAGAGAAATCCATCTGGAGAATGGAATCTACCGGATTCTGACATCTGTTCGTCTGCCAAACGGAACGGTTCACGCCCGGGAGTGTCAGATACTGCTTTCTTCCGGCTGCAGAAAAGAGATTGCACTGCAGCTCCGGGAAGAAAAACTTTCCGAAATGCTGGAGTCCCTCTCGCTTCCGGAATTTCCGGTGAGGGATCTGAATGGACAGGAAATTTCCTCCGGAATTCTGACAGAAGAGGGAAGTCATGTGCTGATCTGGGCAGGGGAAGGAGAGGAGCCGACGGAACATATTTTCAATGAAATGCTGGAAGAGAAGGAACGGTTTACTCCATGGGCTTCCCGGATTCTTCTGTTTGTCCGGTCAAAGCAGGCATGGGAACATCCTCTATTTGCCAAAGTAATGGAGACGTTCCCACAGATCCAGGTGTATGAAGATGACTTTGAGGATCATGTTCCGGCAGTGGGAAGAAGACTGTATGTGGATCATGAAAAACTTCCAATTATCGCCGTGACAAAAGGCAGACTCAATGTGATTTATGGAACAAGCGGCTATCAGGTTGGCCTAGGAGATCTGCTGTTGCGGATTTTGGAAGAGGAGACATGCTATAACAGGTAGAGGAGAGATAATGAATCAGGAAGCACAGGAATATTACAATATTGCCGGATGGGGAAAAGATAAATTAAACTACCATAGAATTTCAAAGTTTCATACAAACAGACGAAGGCAGAGTGATACCGGATTTTATGCATGTCTATGATTTTTTGGAGAAAGATAGTATGGTACAGTATATAATAAAAATGAAGAAGAAACTATGATTAAGTCCCACATCTGTTTTCAGAATACAGTGGGTATTTTATAAATGTTTCAACGAAGCCGTATGACCGAAAGGTATAGCTTCTGAAGGCTCCCCAGTCTGTCTGGGGAGTTTTTCTTTTCATAGAGTTGGTATTTTATCTAAAGGGGTATATATTTACTTTTTTGTGTTGGATTACATGGAGAGGGGAATTATCAGCAAGTGGGCAAATGAGTTGGAAGTAAAGTGTTTGTTGCTACAGATTTTGGAAGAAGATAAAAGAGAAATTTCCGATGATCCTTGGTAAGGAAAAGGCCAAAGTCATGACAGAAGCTGCCCTGCGTTATACAAAACAGTTTCAGATTGAACATCTGCTCAAAAAGAATCCGTATGAGCTCTCCGGAGGAGAAAAGCAGAGAGTGGCAATTTGCCGGGCACTGATTAATAATCCAGACTTGGTACTGGCGGATGAGCCAACAGGGAATTCAGAAAGGAACTCGGAGAGCTTTTTACGGTCACTGTCCAAAATACTGCGGTACAGTTCGGATAAATCTTTCATTTTTATTTTTTCTTCAAACCAGAGCAGGACAGTATGTTTATAGATATGCCGGACTTCCATGTTTGGAATTGCAAGCTCCATATAGATTTCGCCGTTTTCCTGATACTGTTTTCTTTTCTTGAGATAACCTGTAAAAAAGAGAAAATTCCACAAATAATCCTGGGAGGTGTCGATGTCGGCATAAGTGATGTCTTCGTGGACTGGTTTGATAATTGTACCTCCTGCAATCAAGGATTCGATTGTGTTCCCGAAGCAGTAGCCATCGTACCACTTCCTGATATCTTCCCGGCGGTCTTCCAGCTGATAATCCCGAAGCATCTGGTCCACCTCTTCTTGAGTAAATCCAAAGTGTTCCGCATAGGACTGATCCATGATGGAAATCATTGACAAATTGTTTAAGCCGGTAAAGATAGATTCTTTACTGATCCTTAAGCAGCCGGTGACGACAGCGAATTCTAGAGTGTCGTTCGTTTTGAGTGCAGATTCAAAGACAGATCGGATCAACGAGAGCATTTCCGGATAAAATCCGTGAAAAAATGCATTCTCCAGAGGAACATCGCATTCATCAATCAGGATAATGCAGCGGGTCTGAGAGGAGGCATAGAGACAGTCTGACAGAAATCTTAGCGATGTCAGGTATTCCTCTGGCGCCGCTTTTTGCTTCACAAATCGATTGTATTTTTCCTGCTTGTCTCTGGAATCCAGAGAAGAGACAATCGAAGCATGACGGTCAAATTCCCTTGCAATCTCCTCGCGCAGACAGTAAAAAGCTGATTTAAAATCAGTCTGTTTTAATGATTTCAAAGAAAGTGTGATAACCGGATACTGTCCCATCTGGTCTGTATAAGGATGTCCGGCATCCCAAATTTTAGTACCTTCAAAGAGAGGGGCTGGATTCACATCAGACTTCAGCTCATGAAATATTCCTCCTAATTTTTGATATGATTTTATTTTACTACTTAGTAGAAAATGGTGCAAACAAAGGAAATGTGAAAAAATCATCAAAACCTGTTGCATTTTGTCAGCGAGGATGTATAATTAGATTCGGTTCGCATATTTTGAACAAAAAGTATAGTATTAGAAAACCGGAGGTGCGGTAAGTGGACATTGGAAAGAAACTGAAAGAACTGAGGCTCCAGAATGATCTGACGCTTGGAGATCTTGCGTCCCGCAGCGAGCTGACAAAGGGATTTCTCTCACAGGTGGAGCGTGGGCTGACGACGCCGAGTATTGCGACGCTTGAGGATATCCTGGAGGCGCTGGGAAGTAATCTGTCCGATTTCTTTCATGAAGAGGAAGAGAAACAGATCGTGTTTCCAGTACAGGATTTCTTTGTGGATGAGCAGGAAGATTATACGATTGAGTGGATTGTCCCTAACGCGCAGAAAAATGAGATGGAGCCGATCATTCTGACACTGCATCCGAGAAAAAAGAGTCATGTGCTCTCTGCTTATCAGGGCCAGGAGTTCGGTTATGTGCTGAAAGGAAGCGTAACCATCGTACAAGAGGGGAAAAAGTATAAGGTAAAGGCTCATGAGACGTTCTATATGGACGGGTCCAAGAGTCATTATCTGTACAATCACGGTACCGGCGATGCGAAGATCCTCTGGATCACAACGCCGCCGATGTTCTAGGAAGGAGAAATGAGATGGAAGAGAAAAAACTGATCGAGTTTCGCAATATTGTGAAAAATTTTGACGGCCAGATTGTCTTAAAAGGAATCAATCTGGATATTTATGAAAATGAATTTGTCACTCTTTTAGGCCCGAGCGGCTGTGGTAAGACAACACTTTTGCGTATTCTTGGGGGCTTTCTGGATGCGGACGAAGGTTCTGTGATCTTTGACGGGGAGGAAATCAGTAAAAAGCCTCCTTATGAGAGAGAGTTAAATACGGTTTTTCAGAAATATGCCTTGTTTCCGCATCTGAGTGTATATGAAAATATCGCTTTTGGACTGAAAATCAAGAAGATGAGTAAGGACGTCATCGACCAGAAGGTCATGAAGATGCTGAAGCTCATTGGACTTGAGGGATACGAAGATAAAAATACGACACTTCTTTCCGGCGGGCAGCAGCAGCGTGTTGCCATCGCAAGAGCGCTGGTGAATGAGCCGAAGGTGCTTCTGCTGGACGAGCCTCTGGCGGCGCTGGATTTGAAACTCCGCAAGGAGATGCAGTACGAGCTGAAACGGATTCAGCAGGAGGTCGGAATTACCTTCATCTTTGTTACCCATGACCAGGAAGAAGCGCTGACCATGTCTGATAAAATCGTGGTCATGAAAAACGGGGAAATTCAGCAGGTAGGATCTCCGGAGGACATCTACAATGAACCGGCAAACCGTTTTGTAGCGAATTTTATCGGGGAGAGCAATATTATCCCGGGAACCATGGTGGAAGATTACAAGGTGCGTTTTGATGACATTACCTTTGACTGCGTGGACTTTGGATTTAAAGAGAACGAACCGGTAGATGTGGTCATCCGTCCAGAGGATATTGATATTGTGGATGTCAAAGACGGAAAGATGACAGGAGAAGTATTAAGTGTCCTGTTCAAAGGTGTCCATTATGAGATCATGGTGGAGACAGTTCCGGGAACAAGCGTCACCGTCAATATGCGTGTGATCCGGAATCAGGATGTAAAGAGTGAGGACGGCAAAGAGATGATCAGCGCCAATGATTTCTACGTGGATATCGACGACGTGGAAGAACTGGACGACAAGGAGATCATCGCCCTTTCCAATGCCCAGGCGTGGGATCCGGCGGCAGATGAACTGATTTCTATCGCCAAGGTAGAGTACAGTCTGGAAAAAGAAGAAGGAAAATATCCGGTTACTTTCTCCACATCCAACGGAACAAGTATTGAGAGAAATATCTATGTAGTGGATCAGCCGTTTGTTAAGAATGAAAAGGCAAATGAAGGTGTCATGGCATTCAACTTCTTTAAAACAGTGGACGAGATCACAGAGTCACAGGCTCTTGATACAGATCTGAAGACCTGGGCCGGAGCACAGGGCTGGAAGCTCAGTAATGAAGATGAATCCGTAGATCTCAGCGTTGACTACGATTTTGAGCCGGAGGATGTCAAAGAGGGCGTATACCAGATCACCTTCTCCACGACAGGCCGGGAATTCAAAATCCATACAACGGATTATACCGAAGAGGGACAGGAGGTAGGGCTTACCTTTTTCCCGGAGGATATCCACGTTATGTCCAAGGAGGTATTCTAAATGAAACGATTTTCAAAGCTGGCAGTCCCGTATATTATCTGGGCTGCGTTGATGCTGGTACTTCCTATGGCGCTGATTGCCATGTATTCGGTTATGGAGCCGGGAAATAGTATTATTTCCTTCTCCCTGACACTGGATCATTACATCAAGTTCTTTACAGACCCGGATTTCCTTCTGATTTTGTGGAGATCTTTGTTGATTGCAATTAAGACAACAATTATCTGTCTGATCCTTGGTTACCCGGCAGCGTACTTTATTGCCAGGAGCAGTGAAAAAGTACAGAATATTCTGATTCTCTGTATCACGATTCCGATGTGGATCAACATGCTGGTAAGAACCTATGCATGGATCGGCCTTCTCAGTGAGGGTGGAATCATTCAGCGGATCCTTGGAATTTTCGGGCTGGGAGATGTCGAGCTTTTGTATACAGAAGGATCAGTACTCCTTGGTATGGTGTACAACTTCCTTCCATTTATGATTCTGCAGATTCAGACGTCTTTAAGCAAGATGGATCATTCCCTTTTGGAGGCAAGCGCGGATCTTGGAGCAAGTCCGGCGCAGACTTTCCGGAGGGTAACACTTCCACTGTCTCTTCCGGGAGTTATTAATGGAATTACACTGGTATTCCTGCCGGCAGTCAGCTCCTTCTTTATCCCGAAACTTTTGGGAGGCGGACAGTATTTCCTCATCGGAAATATGATTGAAAACCAGTTTATTACAGTTGGAGAGTGGAACTTCGGAAGTGCCATCTCCATGATTATGGCAGTGATCATGATGCTCCTGATGATGCTCGTGCGTAAAATTGAAACAAGAAATCAGGGCGGAAAGGGGGCAAAAGCATGAAAAAGAAGAAACGTACTTTAGGGAAGGCTTTGATGATTCTGATGATCGCATTTTTCTATTTGCCGATCCTCTATATGATCATCTTTTCCTTCAATGACGGAAAATCGCTGACCAGCTTTACCGGATTTTCCCTTCGCTGGTATCAGCACATGCTGGAGTCCCAGGACATGATGACCGCGCTCTATACCACCTTTAGTATCGCGATTCTTGCGACGATTGTGGCAACTGTCGTAGGTACGGTGGCGGCAATCGGATTGTCCAGTTCCAGAAAGGTAATCCGCAATATCATGGAACAGGTAAACAACCTTCCGATGATGAATCCGGAGATCGTGACAGCCATCGGTTTCATGCTTCTGTTCATCACCTTCAAGGTGGAAAAAGGGTATGTTACCATGCTTCTGGCACATATTGCCTTTTGTATTCCTTATGTCATGCTTTCTGTCATGCCGAAGATCCGGTCTCTGGATCCGAACCTGGCGGATGCGGCCATGGATCTGGGGGCAACTCCGTTCAAGGCACTGACAAAAGTTATTGTGCCGCAGATTACACCGGGAATTGTCTCCGGTGCGCTGATTGCATTTACCATGTCAGTGGATGACTTTATTATTTCCTACTTTGTCACAGGAAGCGGCGTGAAGAACTTAAGTATCGTGGTATACACAATGAGTAAGCGTGTCAACCCGAGTATCAATGCAGTATCTACCCTTGTGGTAGTCATCATCACCATCGTGCTCCTTGTGATCAATCTGGCTCCGGTTATAGCGGCGAAGAGAGTGAAAAAGGGCGGTGCCGTGAAACGGAAAAGATGGGTACCGGCTGTTGCGGTATGCTGTGTTCTTGCGGTTGCTGTTGTCGCTCTGCAAAGAGGAGGCATCACAGGCAAGGATCGTCCTTTCGAAGGACAGACACTCCATATTTACAACTGGGGTGAGTACACCGGGGAAAATATTATCGGTGATTTCGAAGAAGAGACAGGTGCTACAGTCGTGATGGAAAACTTCGATTCCAATGAGCAGATGTACATTAAGGTGGCAAACGGAGAAGCCTACGACATTCTCGTCCCGAGTGATTATATGATTCAGCGTCTGATTGAGGAAGATTATCTGCAGAAACTGGATAAATCAAAACTGGACTGCTTTGACAAGCTGTCTGATGCGGTACTTGGTCTCCCGTACGATCCGAACAATGACTATTCCGTTCCGTACTTCTGGGGTACCGTGGGAATTGTGTATGACAAGACGAAGGTAGACATCGAAGATCTGGAGAGAGAAGGATACAATATTTTCCTCGATCAGAAGTATAAAGGAGACGTCTATCTGTACGATTCCGAGCGAGATTCCTTTATGATGGCATTAAAAGCACTTGGATATTCCATGAATACCGAGAACGAGGCAGAGTTAAATGAAGCATACGAATGGCTCGTACAATGTGTGGAAACGATGGATACGGAAATCGTAACAGATGAGATCATTGACAACATGGCTCAGGGAAGAAAAGCGCTCGGACTGATCTATTCCGGTGACGCAAGTTATGTCATGGCCGAAAATGAAGACATGGGCTACTTCATGCCGGAGACCGGAACCAACCTCTGGTCTGATGCCATGGTGATTCCGAAAAACGCCAAGAATCCGGATCTTGCTCATGCATTTATCAATTATGCAAGCGATTATGACGGCGCATATGATAACTCCAGCTATGTAGGATATACCTCGGCCAACCAGGAGGTTATGGATGACCTTTCCGGGGAAGGCGGAGACTATGAAGGAATCAATGCCTACATCCCGCGGACGGGCAATGAAAACGATGAAGTGTTTGAGTACAATGCGGATACGAAAAAGATTATCAGTGATCTCTGGAGCCGCGTCAAGATTGCGGCAAGTAACGCAGGCTAAAAGAGAATAAAAATGGGGAAGACTTTCTTCTGCAGAAAAGCGGGAGCAGGTCTTCTTTTTTGTGTGCAGAAAATAAAAATTGACATTTCTTAGGAAACGAACTAAAATACTTAGGAACCGAAACAATTACAGAGGAGTGTGAACCTGCATGGAAACAGGAAAAATGATAAACCGGATTTCCAACCGGCTCCGGAGACGTTCCAGAAAGGTGCAGGAGACCCTGGGTATTACCGGAGCAAAAGGGAATGTGCTGGATTATATTCTGGTGGAAAGTGAAAAACACAACGTGTATCAGAAAGAGATTGAAAAGGAATTTGACCTTCGTCCTTCTACAGCGACAGAAGTATTAAAGCATCTGGAGGAGGAAGAACTGATTGTCCGTGTACCGGACGAAGAGGACGGACGGCTGAAAAAAATTGTCTTTACGGAAAAAGCAAAGGCGATCCGAAGTGCCCTCCGGTCGGAAATCAAGCAGTCGGAAGAAGTTCTGCTGCGTGGCATTTCCAGAGAAGAGCAGGCTGTATTTATGAAGATTACGGCTAAAATGCTGGAAAATCTGGAAGAGGAGGAGAAGAGAAATGAATGAGAATGAACTGATGGGACAGATGAAAATCTCAAAGGCCGTGGCAAAGATGGCTGTTCCCAGTGTTATCAGCAGTCTTGTGACAGTCGTCTACAACATGGCGGATACCTTTTTCGTGGGACAGACCGGGGATCCGCTTCAGGTGGCGGCTGTTAGCCTGACCAATCCGATTTTTATTCTGATGATGGCGTTTGCCAACATGTTCGGGATGGGAGGAAGCGCAGTCCTTTCCATGGCCCTCGGTGCGAAAAATGAGAAACGGGCAAGGCAGACTTCGTCCTTTGTCACCTATGCCTCTCTGATTGTTGGAATACTGTTTGCACTGATTCTGATCGTCTTTATGGATCCGATTCTGGCAGTGTTTGGCGCCAATGCAGAGACATATGAGTTCGCAAAAGGGTATACCTTCCACATTTCCTATGGTGCGCCGTTCATCATCTGGTCAGCGGCTGCCAGCTTTATTGTCCGGGCGGAAGGATCCAGTAAGGAGGCGATGATCGGAAGCATGATCGGAACGGTCGCTAATATTATTCTGGATCCGATCTTTATTTCCGTACTCAATCAGGGAACAGCCGGCGCGGCAATCGCAACGACCATTGGAAATATCCTGGCAAGTGGTTATTATCTCTGGTATTTCCTGAAGAAAAGCAAAGTGCTTTCGCTGAAATGGAGTGACTTTACCGTCCGGGAGTCAATCCTGACGAAGGTCTGCGGTTCCGGTCTCCCGACGGCAATTTTCTCTGCTCTCATGAGTGTTTCCACCATTGTGCTCAACCAGCTTCTGGTGGTCTATGGCAATGACCCGGTGGCGGCCATCGGAATTGTATTCAAGGCCAATATGTTTATCACCTTTTTGCAGATGGGAATTGCAAATGGAGTGCAGCCACTGCTTGGTTACAATTACGGCGCCGGAAATATGAAGCGGTTCCGCGGTGTGGAATCCTACACAAAGAAATGCTGTCTTGTGGCAGGAATTGCGGCAACGGCATTGTATTTCCTGTTCCGGGAACAGATCATCCGTCTCTTTATCAGCGACAATGAGGTCGTTTTCTACGGTGTGGATATGCTTGTTGCTTATATGCTCTCCGGACCCGTGATCGGATTTCTCTTCGTGAATATGAACTGTATGCAGTCCGTAGGAAGGGCGCTCCCGGCCACGATTCTTTCAGTGCTTCGACAGGGAATTCTCCTGATCCCGTTATTATATCTGCTCCGGGCGCTGTTTGGGCTGAACGGCGTGATTCTCGGACAGTCCGTGACAGACTATATCGCGGTCATTTTGTCCTTCTTCCTGTGGAGGAAAATCCGGAAATTACTGGAAAAACAGGCGGCACATTAAGGCCGTCTGTCTCTCCGGTTCTCATCCCGCCCTCAGGAAGTCAGCTCTTTTTTCTCATCTTATATTCCAGGGGCAAATGTCTGGATCGCTTCCAATGTGACGATTCTGCCGGGTGTGACAATTGGAGATCATTCCATTATCGGAGCCGGTTCTGTCGTGACAAAAGACATTCCGCCCAATGTCATTGCCTTTGGCCATCCGGCGGAAGTGCACCGGGAAATCACAGAGGAAGATGAGATTTTTTACGATCACGGGAAACGGATCTCGGAGCATATTGTACTTGACATTCATGGATAATTTCGTTAGTCTTTTCCTTATAATACTATTGAGGAAAGAGAGCGCTATATGATGCAGACAAATGAAAATGCAATTGAACATATACCGGTAACAGAACCGGAACGGCAGTATTACTTTATTGAAAAGTGCAAAGACTATGTCAGGAAGATTTCAGAGGAGCTGGGACGTCCGCTGACAGCGGCGGTCATCACATTTGGCTGTCAGATGAATGCCAGAGACTCCGAAAAGCTGACCGGAATTCTTGAGAAGATCGGTTACACGATGATTGATCAGGAGGAAAAGGCGGATTTCGTTATCTACAATACCTGTACGGTCAGAGAAAATGCGAATCAGAGAGTCTATGGAAGACTTGGCCAGCTGAATCGTGTAAAAAGGAAAAATCCACACATGCTGATCGGACTCTGCGGCTGTATGATGCAGGAGCCGCATGTGGTGGAAAAGCTGAAAAAGAGCTACCGATTTGTAGATCTGATTTTCGGAACCCACAATATTTATAAATTTGCGGAAGTGCTTGCCACCCGGTTTGAATCCGAACGGATGGTCATTGATATCTGGAAGGATACGGACCGGATCGTGGAGGATCTTCCGAGCGAGCGGAAATATTCGTTTAAATCAGGAGTCAATATCATGTTTGGCTGCAATAACTTCTGCAGCTACTGTATTGTGCCGTATGTCAGAGGACGGGAACGGAGCCGGAATCCGCGGGATATCATCCGGGAAATCGAAAATCTGGCAGCGGACGGCGTGAAAGAAGTCATGCTTCTGGGACAGAATGTCAATTCTTATGGAAAGACGCTGGAGGAACCGATGACGTTTGCGGAGCTTTTACGGGAAGTGGAAAAGATCGACGGCCTGGAACGAATCCGCTTTATGACGTCCCATCCGAAGGATCTGTCCGATGAACTCATTGAAGTCATGCGGACTTCCAAAAAGATCTGCCATCATCTGCATCTTCCGGTACAGTCCGGAAGCACGGAGATTTTAAAAAAGATGAACCGCAGATATACAAAGGAACAGTATCTGGAGCTTGTACACAAAATCCGGGAAGCAGTGCCGGACATCTCCCTTACAACCGACATTATTGTAGGATTTCCGCAGGAGACAGAAGAAGATTTTGAGGAGACGCTGGATGTGGTGAGAAAGGTACGCTACGACAGTGCGTTTACCTTTATCTATTCCAAACGGACCGGAACACCGGCAGCAGTTATGGAAGGGCAGGTGCCGGAGGATGTGGTGAAAGACCGCTTTGACCGCCTGTTAAAAGAAGTTCAGACGATCGCTTCCGAAGAGTGTGCAAAGCATGAAGGAACCATTCAGACCGCACTGGTAGAGCAGGTCAACGAACACGATCCATCTCTTGTGACAGGAAGACTTGGCAACAACCTGCTTGTTCATTTTCCGGGAACAAAAGAGCAGATCGGAAAACTCATCGATGTGAAGCTTCTGGAGTGTAAAGGATTTTATTACATTGGAGAAGCAGTGGAAAAATAATCCGCCAGCCTGACAGATGTATAATGCCGGAAATAACGCCCACACTATGTATGGAAATGTACAAAAGTGAGGGCGTTTTTTATGAAAAAATTAAGTGAATACTTATTTCTGTGGGCAGTCGGAGGCTGCCTTTATTATACATTTGAAATTGTTTTCCGGGGATTTTCCCACTGGACCATGTTCGTACTTGGCGGCCTGTGTCTTGTATTCTGCACGGCCCAGGGTCGGGCGGGAAGATGGAGGGATCCGCTGGGAATCCAGATTTTACGGTGCATGATCTTTGTGACTTCCTGCGAATTTATTACAGGAATCATTGTCAACAAATGGCTGAATCTCGGCATCTGGGACTACAGCAACGTACCGTTTCAGCTATTTGGCCAGATCTGCCTGCCCTTTATGGCGCTGTTTGGTCTTCTATGTACAATCGGAATCTATCTGGGCGGCTATCTGCTGCATGTGCTTTACGGGGAAGAAAAGCCGAAAATCCCCATTTGGTAACAAAAACGAAATTTTACTTTTGCTGCCCGGAAAATGGTGATATAATGTAATATCAGGGCAAAGTTCCCTGAACACGAAAACAGGAAGTAAAAAAGATAAAATAGAACAAGCAGCAAAAGAAAAGGAGAACAAAAGTGGCAGAATTAACACCAATGATGCAGCAATATATGGAAACGAAAAAAGAATATAAGGACTGCATTTTATTTTATCGTCTTGGGGATTTTTATGAAATGTTTTTTGACGACGCACTGACGGCGTCCAAAGAGCTGGAAATTACTCTGACCGGGAAGAACTGCGGCCTGGAAGAGCGCGCGCCGATGTGCGGGGTGCCGTATCATGCAGTAGACAGTTACCTGTCCCGGCTGGTGGAGAAGGGATATAAGGTTGCCATCTGTGAGCAGGTGGAGGATCCGAAGCAGGCGAAAGGGATCGTGAAAAGAGAGGTTATCCGGATCGTCACTCCGGGAACCAACATCGATTCCATGACAAGGGATGAGACGAAGAATAATTATATCATGTCCATTGTCTATGACGCGGGAAGATACGGAATCTCTATTGCGGACGTTTCCACCGGAGATTATTTTGTGACAGAAACAGACAGCGAGAGCAAGCTGTTTGATGAGATTTATAAATTTTCACCATCCGAGATTATCTGCAACGAGGCGCTTTATGTAAGCGGGATTCAGCTGGAAGATCTGAAAAACCGGATGCATGTTGCCATTTCCTCTCTGGATGCATGGTATTTTGACGAGGAACTTTGTAAAAAAGCATTGAAAGAACATTTTCAGGTGGCATCTCTGGAGAGTCTTGGAATCGCCGATTATGACTGCGGCGTGACCGCTTCCGGAGCGCTTCTTCAGTATTTGATTGAGACACAGAAGACGTCCCTTGCCCACCTGACGAAGCTGACCACGTATTCCACAGGAAAATATATGGTGCTGGACAGTTCCACAAGGAGAAATCTGGAACTCTGCGAGACTCTGCGGGAGAAGCAGAAACGGGGCTCCCTTCTCTGGGTGCTGGATAAGACAAAAACAGCCATGGGAGCCAGACTCCTGCGGAAATATGTGGAGCAGCCGCTGATTGATAAAGAGGAGATTACGAAGCGTCTGGATGCGGTGGAGGAGCTTTTAAAGGAGGCAATTTCCAGGGAAGAGATCCGGGAATATCTGTCCTCGGTCTACGACCTGGAGCGTCTGGTAGGACGGATTTCCTATCAGTCAGCCAATCCAAGAGATCTGACAGCCTTCAAGGCATCCCTCTCCATGCTGCCGCATATCCGGACGATTCTGGGAGACATGAAGAGTCCGCTGCTTCAGAAACTGTATGACGATATTGATCCGCTGGAGGATCTGTGCAGTCTGGTGGAAAATGCAATCATTGACGATCCGCCGATGGCAATGAAGGAAGGCGGAATCATACGGGACGGTTACCATGAAGAGGTAGACCGCCTTAGAAAAGCAAAGACGGACGGAAAGACCTGGCTTGCCGAGCTGGAGCAGAAAGAACGGGAAAAGACCGGTATCAAAAATTTAAGAATCAAGTATAACAAGGTGTTCGGATACTATCTGGAAGTAACAAATTCTTTCAAAAATATGGTGCCGGATTATTATACAAGAAAACAGACACTGACCAATGCGGAGCGTTACATTATTCCGGAGCTCAAGGAACTGGAAGATCTGATCCTTGGAGCAGAAGATAAGCTGTATGCGCTGGAATATGAGCTTTACTGTGATGTACGAAACCGGATTGCGGATGAGATTGTACGGATTCAGACGACTGCGAGGGCGGTTGCGGCGGTTGATGCATTTGCTTCGCTTGCACTTGTGGCGGAGCGGAATCATTATGCGCGTCCGAAAATCAATGAAAAGGGAACCATCGATATCAAGGATGGAAGACATCCGGTCGTGGAGAAGATGATCCCGAATCATATGTTTATTGCAAATGATACATACCTGGATGACAAGAAGAACCGGGTGGCCATCATTACAGGGCCGAATATGGCCGGGAAGTCCACGTATATGAGACAGACCGCACTGATTGTACTGATGGCGCAGATCGGCTCCTTTGTTCCGGCTTCCCAGGCCAATATCGGGCTGGTGGACCGGATCTTTACGAGGGTCGGGGCATCCGATGACCTGGCATCCGGCCAGAGTACCTTTATGGTGGAGATGACCGAGGTTGCGAATATTCTTCGTAATGCCACGAGCAAAAGTCTTCTGATTCTTGACGAGATCGGAAGGGGAACGAGTACCTTTGACGGTCTCTCGATTGCCTGGGCGGTGGTGGAGCATATCAGCAATGCCAGACTGCTGGGGGCAAAGACGCTCTTTGCGACTCATTATCATGAGCTTACCGAGCTGGAAGGAAAGATCGACAGCGTCAACAATTACTGTATTGCAGTCAAGGAAAAAGGCGATGACATCGTATTTCTGCGTAAAATTGTAAAAGGCGGGGCGGACAGAAGCTATGGAATTCAGGTGGCAAAGCTTGCAGGCGTGCCGGAGACTGTCATCACCCGTGCAAAGGAGATTTCCGAGGAGCTTTCCGATGCGGATATTACGACGCGGGTACGCGAAATGAGCGTGCAGGGACAGGAGACGAAGGCAAAAGAAAAGCCGAAGAAAATGGATGTCGTGGACATGGCTCAGATGTCTCTGTTTGACACGGTATCGGACAATGATGTGATTGAAGAGATCAAGGGAATGGATATCAGCCGTATGACACCGATGGATGCGATGAATACTCTGTATCAGCTTCAGAACAAGCTGAACAACCGGTGGTAAGGAGGAACGATGGGAAAGATTCAGGTTTTAGATCAGGTTACAATCGATAAGATCGCCGCCGGAGAGGTGGTAGAACGCCCGGCCTCCGTAGTCAAGGAGCTGGTGGAGAATGCGATCGATGCCAGGGCAACCGCTGTGGAGGTGGAAATCGAGGACGGCGGAATTTCGCTGATCCGGATTGCGGACAACGGGACCGGGATGGAGCCGGACGATGTGCGGAATGCCTTTTTGCGCCATTCTACAAGTAAGATCCGCCAGGTAGATGATCTGATGCATATTTCCTCTCTGGGATTCCGCGGCGAGGCACTATCCAGTATTGCGGCAGTTTCCCGGATCGAGATGATTACAAAGGGGCGGGATCATGTTCTTGGAACCTCGTATCAGATTTCCGGTGGAAAAGAGATTTCCATGGAAGAGACCGGAGCGAAGGACGGAACAACCTTTCTTGTGCGCCAGCTGTTTTACAACGTGCCTGCCAGAAGAAAGTTCCTGAAAACCCCGATGACGGAAGCCAGTCATGTCAGCGATCTGATGACCCGGCTTGCCCTGTCCAGGCCGGATATTTCCTTTCAGTTTGTCAACAACGGGCAGGAGCGGATGCATACGTCGGGGAATGGCCGCTTAAAGGATGTGATATACCATATTTATGGACGGGAAATCACGGCCAATCTGATTGAGATCTCTGTGGAAAATGAAGAGATCCGGCTTTCCGGATTTATCGGAAATCCGACCGTGACACGGGGAAACCGGAATTTTGAGACATTTTTTGTGAACGGACGATATATCAAGAGCGGGATTCTTTCAAAAGCAGTGGAAGATGCGTATAAAGATTTTACGATGCAGCATAAATATCCGTTTGTGGTACTGCATCTTGAAATTCTGGGAGAGGAGATAGACGTCAATGTTCACCCGACCAAGATGGAGCTGCGGTTCGGGCATCAGCAGGAAGTGTACCGCTTCCTGTATGAGGCAGTATCAAAGGCGCTGCACGGAAGAGATCTGATTCCAAGAGTCGAGGCGCCGGAAGCGCCGAAGGCTCCTGTGCCGGAACAAAAGAAAGAAATACCGGCAGCCGCAGAACCGCCTGTCAGACCGGAGGAAAAACCGGAAGCAAAGAAACCGGTTCCGGAGCCGGAAAAGAGGGATTTAAACTACTTTATGGAACGGATGAAGGAGCGGGTGACCGCCTATCATAATCAGTATGCATCGGCAGAGGTAAAAGACCGGAGCGATATTCACAAACCGGCCGTAGACAGCGGACGCATCCGGGAGGCGGTATCTTACCGAGCCAGAACAGAAGGGAAAAAAGACGAAATCAAGAACCAGAAGCCGGAACAGACGGCGGAGCAGCTTACGCTTTTTGATGAAAAGCTGCTGGATGAGGCATCTGTACCGGACTATCAGATCATCGGACAGGTCTTTGATACTTACTGGATTGTCCAGCTTCATGACAGCATGTACATTATCGACCAGCATGCGGCCCATGAGCGGGTGCTGTACGAGCGGACATTAAAGGGAATGAAGACGAGGGAATATACGTCTCAGTACATCAGTCCTCCGATTATTCTGGATCTGTCCATGCAGGAGGCGGAGCTCTTTCGCAGGTACATGGATCGGTTTACCAGAATCGGGTTTGAGATCGAGCCTTTTGGGGGAGATTCCTTTGCAGTGCGCGCAGTGCCGGACAATCTGTTCAGTGTGGCAAAAAAGGAACTTCTTATGGAGATGATCGACAGTCTTTCCGATGAGGTCAGTACGAACATGACGCCTGAGATTCTGGATGAAAAGATTGCATCCATGTCCTGTAAGGCGGCAGTAAAAGGAAATTCCAGACTGTCAAGAGCGGAAGTGGAGGAACTTCTAAAGGAGCTTTTGAAGCTTGACAATCCATATCACTGCCCGCACGGGCGTCCGACGATTATTGCCATGACAAAGCGGGAACTGGAAAAGAAATTTAAACGAATCATATAGATAGGGTGAATAAAAATGAAACGACCACTGGTCATACTGACAGGTCCGACGGCGGTAGGGAAGACAGCCCTTTCCATCGGGCTTGCAAAGAAAATCGGCGGAGCGGTCATCTCGGCGGATTCCATGCAGGTATACCGGTATATGGACATCGGTTCGGCCAAGATCCGCGCGGAAGAAATGGACGGTGTGCCGCATTATCTCATTGATGTGCTGGAACCGACAGAAGAATTTCATGTTGTGAAATTTCAGGAGCTTGCCAGACAGGCGATGGAGGAAATCTATGAGAAGGGCATGATTCCGATTGTGACAGGGGGAACCGGATTTTATATCCAGGCACTTCTGTATGATATTGATTTTACGGAAAGCAGCGAGGACACCGGTTACCGGAAAGAGCTGGCAGATTTTGCAGACCGGTACGGCGAGGAAGCGCTCCATGCAAAGCTGCGGGAAGTGGACGAACGGGCGGCTGAAGAGATCCATCCGAATAACCGGAAACGGGTAATTCGTGCGCTGGAGTTCTATCATCTGACCGGACAGAAAATCTCCGAACACAATGAGACGGAGCGGCAGAAGGAGTCACCGTATCAGTTTGCGTATTTCGTCCTGAACGATGAGCGGGAGAGGCTTTACGGGCGGATTGACCGGAGAGTGGACCAGATGCTGGAGGAGGGCCTGGTCGACGAAGTCCGGAAACTGAAGGATATGGGCTGCACAAGGGACATGGTGTCCATGAAAGGGCTCGGATATAAAGAGATTCTGGCTTATCTGGAAGGAGAGATCCCTTTTGAGGAGGCTGTCCGGATTTTGAAGCGGGATACGAGACACTTTGCGAAGCGTCAGATTACCTGGTTTAAGCGGGAAAGAGATGTGATCTGGGTCCCGAAGCAGGAATTTGATTACGATGAAATGAAAATACTGGAATTTTTACTGGAAAATCTAAGGAAAAGAGGAATAATACAAAATGGATCAGATGACAGGTCATAAGATGGATGAGTTCATAAAGGCAAAGTACGAGGAGGCAGGCATCTCGCGGAAGGTCTATGAGTTTGGGGCAAAGATTGAGGACTCCTTAAAGGAGCGTTTTGCAGCCATTGACCGGATCGCAGAATACAATCAGTTGAAAGTTGTCCATGCGATGCAGAAAGCCAGAGTGAATTCCGAGTGCTTTCAGTATGTATCCGGCTATGGCTACAATGACTTTGGAAGAGATACGCTGGAGCAGGTGTATGCGAACATTTTTCACACGGAAGATGCTCTCGTACGCCCGCAGATTACCTGCGGCACCCATGCCCTTGCCCTTGCGCTGGCTGCCAATCTTAGACCGGGAGATGAGATGATTTCCGTGGCAGGAAAACCATACGACACGCTGGAAGAAGTCATTGGAATCCGGGAGTCCAAAGGATCTTTGAAAGAATACGGCATCAGCTACCGCCAGGTAGATCTTCTTCCGGATGGAAGCTTTGATTTTGAAAAGATTGCAAAAACGGTACGTCCGGATACCAAGCTTGTCACGATCCAGCGTTCCAAGGGATATCAGACGAGACCGAGCTTCTCGGTTGACCAGATCGGAGAGGCGATCCGCTTTATCAAAGAGCGGTTCCCGTATGTGATCTGTATGGTGGACAACTGTTACGGCGAGTTTGTGGAGCTGCAGGAGCCAAGCGATGTGGGGGCAGACATGGTAGTCGGCTCTCTGATCAAAAATCCGGGAGGCGGACTTGCGCCGATCGGAGGCTATATCGCAGGAAGAAAAGATCTGATCGAGAACTGTGCATACCGTCTGACTTCGCCGGGACTTGGAAAAGAAGTAGGTGCGTCCCTTGGAGTTATGAAGGACTTTTATCAAGGGCTGTTTCTGGCGCCGACTGTGGTCAAAGGAGCAGTGAAAGGAGCAATCTTTGCGGCCGGAATCTATGAGGAACTTGGTTTCCACGTCATCCCGTCCAAAGATGAAGAACGGCACGACATCATTCAGGCGGTAGAATTCGGAACTGCGGAAGGTGTGATCCGTTTCTGCCAGGGAATTCAGGCGGCTGCTCCGGTGGACAGCTATGTGACGCCGGAACCATGGGCAATGCCGGGCTATGACAGCGATGTCATTATGGCAGCAGGAGCATTTGTTCAGGGATCTTCCATCGAACTCTCAGCAGATGCGCCGATCAAACCGCCGTATGCGGTGTATTTCCAGGGGGGACTGACCTGGGAACACGCCAAATTCGGAATTCTGATGAGCCTTCAGAAATTAGTGGAAGCTGGTGTGGTAACGATTCAGTAAAGGAGCAGGCATGGAGAAAGTATTGGTGATCGGAGGGGGCGCCTCCGGCATGATGGCCGCCATTGCGGCGGCGGGGCAGGGTGCAGAAGTGACCATTCTGGAACAGAATGAGCAGCTCGGAAAAAAGATTCTGTCCACTGGAAACGGAAAATGCAATTTTACAAATATTAACCAGATACCGGGAGCGTACCGTGGAGAACATCCGGAATTTGCCCAGGATGTGATTTCCCGTTTCCCGGTGCCGGATACGATCCGTTTGTTTATGGAACTGGGACTTTACTCCAAAAACAAAGACGGGTATCTTTATCCGCACTCGGAACAGGCATCCGCTGTGCGGGATGTCCTTCTCATGGAGCTTCGACGTCTGCATGTCCGGATCGAGACATCAGTCTGTGTGGAGGAGATTCAAAAAGAAGGAAACAGTTTCCGGGTAAAGGCAGTAAAAAGCATTTTGAAGCAGGAGAAAAAAAGTAAAAAGCGTACGGTTCTTGTAAAAACCGGAGAAGAGGAAAAGGTCTATCTGACAGAAAAGCTGATTTTGACAGCAGGCGGACTTGCGGGAAGAGTACAAAAGGCGGACGGTACCGGAATGAGGCTGGCAGAGAGCTTCGGACACCGGGTCATTCCGTGTGTGCCGGCACTGGTTCAGCTGAAATGCCGGGAAAATTTTTATCCGTCTCTTGCAGGAGTCCGTGCGGGAGCAAAGATCGAACTTCTCTGTGATGGAGTTGTGGAGGCATTGGATATCGGAGAAATCCAGTTTACAGAATACGGGATTTCCGGAATCCCGGTCTTTCAGGTAAGCCGTTTCGCGGCGCGGGCTCTGGAAGACAAGAAAACTGACATTGTGGCGGACCTTGATTTCATGCCGGAATTTACAGAGACACAGCTGGAAAGCTTTTTCATGAGCAGAATTCAGATGCGGCCGGAAAAGACGATGAATCAGTTTTTTACCGGAATCTTTCATGAGAAACTTGCGGCGGTGTTCCTGAAGAGGGCAGGAATCCCTCCGGAACTAAAAGTGGACAGGCTGGGAGATCAGAACCGTTACCGTCTTGCAAAGATCATCAAAGGATTTCAGACGGAAATTACCGGTACGAACGGCTTTGAACAGGCACAGGTAAGTGCGGGTGGAATTTCCACCGAAGAAATCTGCCCGGATACGATGGAATCACGTCTGATCCCGGGACTGTATTTTGCCGGGGAGATCGTAGATGTGGACGGCATGTGCGGCGGCTATAATCTGCAGTGGGCCTGGTCCAGCGGTCATGTGGCCGGCATCAGTGCTGCCGGAAAGGAGAGGCCATGCTAAGGATTGGACAACTGAAAATTAAAACCGGACATACAAAAGAGGAGCTGGAAAGAAAGGTCGAGCGTGCTCTTGGCGTGTCCAGAGAAGAGATCCAGTCCATTGAAATCCGGAAGCGTTCGATTGATGCCAGAAAAAAACCGGAAATTTATTATGTATACACGGTTGATGTGAAGCTGACAAAAGTGAAGAAGGAAAAAGCGATTCTGTCCCGCAGAAAACTTAAGGATGTATCCGAAGAAAAAGAAACATCGTATGAGTTTCCGGCGTGCAGGGAAGCGTCTGAGATGAAACACCGGCCGGTAGTAGTAGGAAGTGGTCCTGCCGGACTGTTCTGTGCGTATCTGCTTGCAAAACACGGATACCGTCCGATTCTGATTGAGCGCGGGGCGCCGGTGGAAGAACGAAAAAAAGTAGTGGAGGCGTTCTGGGAGACCGGAGTGCTGGATACAAGGACAAATGTTCAGTTTGGCGAGGGCGGTGCAGGGACTTTTTCCGACGGGAAACTGAACACTCTGGTGAAAGATCCGGCAGGAAGAAACCGGGAAGTGCTGAAGATCTTTGTGGCGCATGGTGCACCGGAGGAGATCCTGTATGAGAATAAACCACATATCGGAACGGACATCCTGATTGATGTGGTACGCCGGATGCGGGAATCCATAGAGGATTCCGGCGGAGAATGCCGGTTTTACACAAAGCTGACCGGAATCAGCACCGGGGACGGCAGAGTGAAGGAAATCCGGATCGAAGAGCAGGGGAAAGAATCCCTGATTCCTGCGGAAGTGGTTGTACTGGCTTTGGGACACAGCGCAAGAGATACCTTTGCGATGCTGAAAGAGACAGGAGTATTTCTGGAAGCAAAATCCTTTGCGGTGGGCGTCCGTGTCGAACACCTTCAGAAACGGATCAATCTGTCCCAGTATGGTACGGAACAACATCCGGATCTTCCGGCGGCTGCATACAAGTTGACGGCAAAAGCGGAAAACGGGCGGGGAGTCTACACGTTCTGCATGTGTCCGGGAGGCTATGTAGTCAATGCGTCCTCTGAAGAGGGGCGTCTCTGTGTCAATGGAATGAGTTATCATGGAAGAGCCGGAAAAAATGCCAACAGCGCCGTGATCGTGACTGTGACACCGGAAGACTACGCTGCAGATGGAAATCAGGGACCGCTTGCCGGAGTGGAATTTCAACGACATCTGGAAGAGCGGGCATATGAAGCAGGAAACGGAAAGATCCCGGTACAATGCTTCGGAGATTTTAAAAATGGCCGAATTTCCCATTCCTTTGGAGAGGTGTTTCCGCAGATGAAGGGGGCGTACTGCTTTGGCAATGTACGTGGAATTTTCCCGGAGGAGATCGCTTCTTCCATTCAGGAAGGGATCGAAGCATTTGAACAGAAAATTCATGGATTTTCCCGAGACGACACGGTTCTTTCCGGCGTCGAGGCAAGGACGTCCTCCCCGGTTAGAATTACAAGAGATGAAACGATGCAGAGTGTGAATGTTCAGGGGCTGTATCCATGCGGAGAAGGCGCCGGATACGCAGGCGGAATTACTTCGGCTGCCATGGACGGCATGAAGACAGCGGAAGCAGTGGCGAAAAAGTATCAAGCATTTTGCGAGTGATTTTCCTTATATAAAAATAGTCAGGGCAGTCAATTGTGTTTCTGTACACGATTGACTGCCCTGATTTATCTCTCAGCTTTATATTTAATTCGTCATGCAGTTCAATCGCTTCTTTCTCTGATTTTTCTTGATATCTCTTTTTGTTTTCCGGTTTATTCCAGTAGAAATATTTAAAAATTATCATAAGACCGGGACCGATTCCTACACCGGCAAAGCCACAAAGCAAACTATCCAATTTTGTATTTGTGAATATTGCAATTAAAAGAAGAATCACACCGGCAATGAGATATATAAAGCCGGTTATCAAATTACTCTTTTTCATTCTCTCCACTCCTTTCATGGATGAATATGTTCTCAATACTTTCGCCAAAAAAATCAGATATGACAAAGGCTAATTCCAAAGATGGATTATATTTGCCTGTTTCTATCGAACTAACCGTTTGTCGAGAAACTTTTATCGCTTTTGCAAAATCTTCTTGATTCATACCTAATTTTTTCCTTAACTCTTCGACTCGATTTTTCAAGCAGTGAATCCCTCCTTTTGACAAGGTACCTTTACAATTTGATCATACCTGCCTTGCGAGAAAATGTCAAGGTTCCTTTACAAAAAACGGACCCCGAAGAGTCCGTTTTTACAGTATAATCAAATATGCCTGTTACGTAAGACGTGACACGCCTTCTTTTGCTTTTTCAAGATCCTCTTTTGCACAGCCTTCCGTATCGTATCTGGCTTTTTCGTAAGCCTCGTGCAGCTGGTCTGCGCCAGGATACTGAGAGAGGCTGGCAAGTGCTTCGATCTGAGACGGGGTCATGGATCTTGACGGCGTTTTTCCGGAACGAAGCCGGCGGCGTATGGACCGATAATACAGTTTCCGTATCCGCCCTTCCGTACTGCGGTCAAAAAAACGGAGTTTTTCTCCGGAGGAAGTCCGTTTCACTTTATTTCGCTCCATTTTCGGAGAGACAAATTCCCTTTTGTCCAGTTCTGTCCCTTCACGCCTGGATGTCAGCTTCCGGTAAATCGCAACAAGCAGCAGAACCAGAATTGCCGCGATGGAAACGACAGCGATAATCAAAAACAGATACTCGAGTATCCGGGCGAACCAGGAAACATTTTGGGAACGGGGCAGATTCTGGAAAAACGGCTCTGTTTCCTGAGTTATGATCTCTTCTTCCGGTGCAGACCCTTTACGAAGCAGCAACTGAAGAATCCATCGGATGACAGCCACAAAAACTGTTTTAACCGCATCAATGACATTACGGTAAGGAAGATGAACAAAAAGGAACATGCATCCGCCTGTCAATATCAGAAATCCGGTTAACAGCAGAGTGTTAATCAGATAGATCTGCCGCTTCGGTACATGAGAAACATCTTTGTTCATTCTCATATAATCATATATTCCCTGCTGGTTTGTGTGAATCAGCACGGAGAAGATATCCACGACAAATACGGCATATGCACAGTCGGCAAAAAAGGGATCTTTTGTATAGTAGTTGACCAGACATAAACCCCCTGCTGCGGCCAGGAGAATCACATGAAAGACCGCAAGAGAGTGACGGCAGTAAAACTGATATAACTTATTCAATGCGTGACACCTCCCATTTTATGGAGACCGCATGAGGACAGCGGTCCTGGAGAAATTCCATATCATTGTGAAGCGGAGCAATCCACTGGGAACCTTCGGACTGAAGGCAAAGCTGGTCAAAAGTCCGGAGAAGGCGGCTGTTCTGAGAATAGGAAATCAGAAGATAAAAATCCGCCCCGTGTGTAACAGACAGTTTTTCGGCAATCAAAGGCTCCAGCTCCGGCAGATCCTGCGAACGGTCGCTGAGTCTTGCAAGCCCTTCCTTGAGTGTGCGGATATGGTGTGTTCCGGCTCCGGCGGGAAGAACCAGCGTCTGCTTCGTCATTGCATCGATCCCGTTGGTGATCAGCTGTACCGGAATCCCTTCTGCCAGAAGAAGTTCCGCATAAGAGGCGGCCAGACGAATGGCGTTTTCGAACAGGCGCTCCGAGTGCCAGCTGGAATCGTCGGCAAGATTCAGAAAAATGGTAACCTGACGGCTGGCCGTGTAATCGTGTACATTCACCATCAGTTCTCCGGTCTTGGCAGATGCCTTCCAGTTTACCGCTTTCATGGGATCATACTGCTGGTACGGCCGGATGCCGCGGAATTCAAAAGGATCTTCAAACGCGGAATTCCGGGTGAGAATTGTTCCCATCATTTTGCGGAAAGGCGCTTTTAATTCCGCGAATGGAACCGGTTTCGGGTATACATACAGGGAAGTATCCACCGCTCTTGAAATCACGGATTTGTTCATGAGGAACAAATCAAAGGAAATCAGATCCAGATTCCAGACCTGATAGCATCCCCGTTTTGACGCTGTAAACGGCAGACTCCGTGAAATTTTCTCATAGGACATGACGGAGAAAATGTCGTTCCGATAATTATTGTCCGTCGTTGCAGTATTTTCCGCTTCCGAAAATTTCAGTTTCCGACTGACCGAAAATTTTACCTGAAGTGTGGTGAGAGGGAGCAGTTTGCGGTTTGTGATTGTCTCCAGAAGACAGGAAGCGTCTCCTTCATTGACCGCATGATCCTGAAACCGGATCTGGCATTCCAGACCTCTCATCCAGTATTTTTTGTAATAGACTGCCTGCAGAATATAAAGTAAAAGGACTGCAAACAGAGTTGGCAGGATGATCATATTATTTCCCCCACTCTTCCGTTGGTAATTCGGTCTGATCCAGAATGCCCTCCAGGAACCGTTCTGCTGTCCGGTCCAGAATATGACCTGACGGGAAGACAAGGCGGTGTGCGAGAACCGGGATGGCCAGCGTCTTGATGTCTTCCGGGACAACATAGGACCGGCCCTGCACCATGGCATAGGCACGCACGGCGCGGAGAAGAGCCAGAGTACCACGCGGGCTTACCCCTGCCAGACAGTCACCGGAAGTACGGGTGGCATGCACAATACGGGCGATATAATCAATCAGCATCGGATGAATACGGATATCCAGATAGTCTTTTTGAAGCTCGATGAGTTCTTCGGCCGTACAGACGGAGCCAAGTTCTGTCAGAGGACTGGACGTCAGGAAACGCTCCATAATGGCACATTCCTCCTGAACACTTGGAAGTCCCATGGAGAGCTGCATCAGGAAACGGTCCAGCTGTGCTTCCGGAAGAGGAAAGGTTCCGGAAGTCTCGACCGGGTTCTGAGTCGCAATAACAAAAAACGGGCGGTCAAGAGGATAGGTGACACCGTCCACGGTCACCTGACGCTCTTCCATACATTCCAGAAGCGCGGACTGGGTTCTTGGTGTCGCACGGTTGATTTCGTCTGCCAGAAGAATGTTGCAGAATACAGGACCTTCCCGGAATGTAAATTCGCCCTCTTTCTGGTTATAGTAATTCAGTCCGGTTACATCAGATGGAAGAAGATCCGGTGTGAACTGAATTCTGCTGAATTCCGCGTCGATAGAACGGGCCAGAGACTTCGCCATGACTGTTTTTCCGGAACCAGGGACGTCTTCCAGAAGGATGTGACCTTCTGCGATAATGGCAGTAAGAATCAGATCTGTCAGCTTTTCCTTTCCAACCAGGACTTTTCCGATGTTTTCCCGGATTGCATTGATTTTTTCGTTTCGGGTTTCTGTGTTCATGTCAATAACTCCTTTGTTCAGATTATAGCTAAGGATTATTATAACATGTAATGGAGGGAAAGGTACTGTTATGAATTGATTTTTTCTGTTTGCATTATATAAGATTTCGTTTTATGACTGTTATTTGCGGGAGAAGTTTTTAAACATGGAAAGGAGAATGTAAGGATTAAATTCAGTACTTTAGACCGAGTAGTTCACGCTAAAATAAAGCGGAGGCCTGTGGTATACTAACACTAAGGAAAGTGGAAATTAAAAACAAACACAAATACCTGTTTCAAGACTATATTATATATAGCAGGAGGTTCATTTAGTCCGGTAACCTGCCTTCATACATGATACTCAGCTCGCCATATACCTGACCCCAGTTCCGGATGGTAGTAGTCCATCTTCTGGTGGCTTCGAAGGTAGCCAGATACAGAGCTTTCAGCAGCGCCGTATCGCTCGGGAAACGCTTCTCTGCTGGTTCAGTCTCCGATAGGTGGAGTTTAATGATTCTATCGCATTTGTCGTATATATAACTTTTCGGACAGTCGCTGAAAACTTGAAAAGCGGAATTTTGTCCTGCTAACGATAAATGATACTCCAGCTGCATAGCGAAACATCTGTTTCATCAGCAAGACTACGTTATCCAAAGAAGAATATTTTAGAGGAATTGAATCAACAACATCCTGCATTTGTTCATATGTAATTTTATCGATTGGTATATTGTGTAACGCTTTACAGTTTTTATAAGCTGCACGTGTAGAGTATTTTGATTGCTCCGAATATACTTTTTTGCCATTATATTTCCACTTGTAGTAGAGTTGATAAAGTTCTGAAAATGTTAATACTTTATCCTCAGTTGAGCGTGTCATATGTGTATAATCCGTAAGTAACTTTTGAATAAACTTACTCATGTCTGAACTGGATAAATTACTATCATTGACAAGTTCTTTTTCCAGTCCTGGTGTATATGTTCCTGCTTTGTAAGCAGTGAGTACGGTAAATCCAATATACCAGTCAGATACATAGCAAAGAGCTTTTGGCAAGACGGCCTTTCCATCTTCCGTATACCCTGTCACAGGGGAATAAACAGCATACTGATTTCATCTCCTTTATTGTTTTCATAGAAAGTATACTACAAAAGGCAGACGTCACTGATTTTGCATTCACAACCAGTGGAACTGCATGGAATATCGGTTCGTTTCAAGGTTTTCTTTCATATTTGCAAACAATATAAAAGTATATTAACGCTCCAGCAAACTCTGTATTACTGCTGCAGCTTATGCTGTAGCAGCAAGACAGGCTGCCGGAGCATTTTTATTCTTGGTTACTGTTCTGGTGGAGAGGTCTCTGGTCAGCTTTACAGTAGCAGCAGGGCATGTTATAATTTATTACAAAAATATTAAATGTTTCAAGGAGATATTACATGATAAGCGTGAGAGAGCTGACAAAGACATTCGATGGGAAACCGGCTGTAGATCATATCTTTCTTGATATTCCGGAAGGAATGATGTTCGGCCTTCTCGGGACGAATGGTGCAGGAAAGACGACGATGCTCCGTCTGCTCTCAGGAATACTGGAGCCGGATTTTGGTGAAATCCTTGTAGATGATGAATCATTAAGTGTTTCGGCGGAGAAGATATTTTATCTGCCGGACACGCCATATTATTTTCCGAATGCCACAATGGAACAGATGGCGAAATTCTATCAGAGACAATATCCAGGGATGGATGCAGAGGGTGTGACATACATGGCGGAATCACTGAACCTGGATGTGAGACAGCCGATCCGTACATTCTCCAAAGGGATGAAGCGGCAGGCATTCCTAATCCTCGCACTCTGTGCAGGAACAAAATATCTGCTGTGCGACGAAGTGTTTGACGGCCTTGATCCGATCGCGGCGGAAGTGATGAAGAATCTCTTCCGGCAGGAGATGAAAGAGCGGAAATTTACGGTAGTCGTAGCTTCGCACAGACTGCAGGAACTGGAAGATATCTGCGGGAATATCGCGATCTTGCACAAAGGCGGACTTGTGACTGCCGGAGATATGCGCGTACAGGCTGAGAATATGTGGAAATTTCAGTGTGCATTTCATACAAATGCTGATAAAGGCGAGATTACAGAAGAAGAGGGGTGGTCATCCTGCGGGAAGTTGCAGGACATTATGGACAGGCTTGAGAATACCCTTGATATCGTGCGTATCCATTCAGAGGGAAGCTTTATCACTTTGACTGTCCGTGGGGATAAAGAGGAGATTAGGGCAAAGTTGAAGGAGGAGCATCCTGCTGTATTAAATGAGATCCCTATGAGTCTAGAGGAAATATTTATCGCAGAGATGGAGGTGAAAGGATATGACATCCGCAAAGTGCTTCATTAACTGGGTAAAAGAAGCAGGCAGAGGCCATCTTGTGGCAGCTCTGGGGTGGGGAACTCTCATCCTTTACGGCGTCCTTGCCGTGACCCGTCTGAGTTTTGACACAGAAAATACATTTTTCGGGATCGGTGGCACTGCCCTTGATCTCAGGTGGATCTGCATGGGACTCGGACTTCTTACCGCCTTCATTGAGTTCTTCTATCTGTTCCATCAGAAGCAGCAGGACTTTTACTACAGTTTGCCGGTCAGCAGGGGAACCATATTCTGGAGCCGGTATGTGCACGGGCTCTTCAATGTGATCGTACCTCTGATGTTTATAATGGCAGTATGCGGGATTTATCAGGCTGCTATTGATCTGCAGTTCGGGGTGTATGCGGGAAGCTACACGCTGAAGAGTATTTTTGTATATGCGGTGTCCTTTCTGATCTTTTATCACATAGGGATTCTGTGCGCCGTGATCTGCGGAAATATTATATCCGCAGTAGTCGTCTGTGCGGTTATGATCCTATATTTTCCGATACTGACAGGGAATATATGCCCTGCGCTATCACGGAATTATTTTGTTACATATTATAAAAACCCGTTTCTTGAATGGCTATATACTGTCCTGTCACCGGAGCGGCTCACGGCTGATCTGACCGGAATGAGTGTGTTTGAAAAACCGTTTGTGCTGACATTTACACCGGAGATTTCTTCCGTGGCAGCGGCTGTCCTGTGGATTGTGGTTCTTTTCGGGTTCATCGTACTCGCGCAGAGGAAAAGAAAGACAGAGAGGACCGGGCGGATATTTACTCTGGCGCCGGCAGAACAGACAGTACAGATACTGGTATCATTCCTTGCAGGCTTATGGATGTGCAGTTTTCTGTCGGATTTTTTAGATCCGGCGTCTGTCGGCATCGGTTCTATCATCGGCTGTACTGTGGGCGGAGTGGTTATAGCTCTTGCGGTACATTTGCTGTTGGAGTATGCGGTACAGGGAACAGAGGTGAAGTTTTTCCGTAGAAAGTGGCAGCTTGTATTGTCTGCAGCGGCTGTAATTGTAGCAGGTCTGGCATTTCCTGCCGGAGCTTCCGCTTATGACACCCTCTTTCCGGAAAATGCAGAAAGCATCGGGATCAGTATCGATGGGATCGGTATGGATTGCTCGACTTATGCCGAGGTGTCGGGAAATCAGGAAAAATATGAGACGGCTGCGCAGTTGAGGCGGTATCAGCTAAAGGGAGAAGGTCGCACGGCAGTGCTTACGTGGCTTCAGGAGATCATCAGGGAAGACATCGGTGAGAGCAGTATGGCGGACAGTTCCTGCACTCGTGCAAAAGTCTGCTACTATATGCCGGACGGCGGCACCCATTACCGTTCTTATCCGCTGACCAGAGAACAGGTGGAGATGTTCGCATCAGTATATGAGACGGATGAATATAAGCGGATTGCCTATCCAGCAGTAAAGCTTGAGGATGTATCAGAAGACCGCTTTACATGGGAAGACAGTGTAAGAGGAACTGCCCTTCAGATCACGGGGGATCAGAAAGAAGCTCTCCTTGACGCGTACCGGCAGGATGTCTCAGAACTTAAGATGGAACAGCTTGGAGAAGAGCTGCCGTGCGGATATACAAGGATCAGATCTTCCTCAGACGGAAGTATTACGAACATGTTTGTCTACCCGTTCTTTGAGCTGACATGTGATCTCCTCAAAGAATATGGCATTGATACAGAGAAAAGGCTTGCAGATTACAAGGTGGATTCCATAGAGGTGCTGGATAGTTATCCTGTATCCAGTGCCAATGGTCCGGTTTCCGGCGGCATGTATACGCTGCATTACGAAAAGGAAGATGAGGTGGAAGCTTTCAGTCAGAATCTGATACCGGAGGAACTGGATATCCAGCCTCTCTTGTATCCGCTGGATCATTCTGCTGAGATTGAAGCTTTGGTAGTTGATGAGGAGACAAACTCGATCCTCCATGTAAGCTGCGCACAGAAGAGGAGCGAGTGACCTGGAATGTACCTTTTGGAACTTCCGAGTGGAAAGATGAATTTCAGAATGGAAGAAGAACGGAAATTCCAGGAAGAGTCGTTTTTGATGATGAACAGCCATAACACCTTATAATTATAAGAATGGGGAATCCTGCATAATAGAACAAAGGAGAAGAAGCCATCGCACAAAGCGTTGGCTTCTAGTCATCGAGGGGGTATATATTCAAAAAAGGATCGTATGTAATCATAAAGATTCCTCTCTATACTTTCTTATTTATTTTGCACAAAAAAGCCTGTATTTTAGCCATTTGTGCAATGGTTTATAAAGTTACAAACAATGATAAGCATTCATTAATGGGCGAAAACTGTGTCATTTCAGATTCAATGCACGTATGTTTCCAGTCAGAAAGGTGCACAAAATAAAACGTCATCTTTTTATGAAGGCGATTATGTGTCCCATTCTTCCCTATGGCTGCTAACCTCTCATGTCTAACAGGATCATCCTCTACTACAAGGGTCCTAAATTCCTTCGTCCAGCCTACCCATAGTGGGATGCCGCTTCTGCTCCTTATCAGGGTCATGCCCTATTAAATATGTCTTAACGGCTTCGCTCTGCTTTGTCATTGATAGAGAGCACTCCTGTAATCCAGCACCAATTGAATCCTTGGCGGACGTTATCTGCTACAGTATGTGCTTTTTGGTATTAGGCTGCTTCCGGCCTGACGATATCCTTTCGGAACTTCTCCTCGTCAAAGTCACAGCCTGTTTGTAATACTACATAGAATACCCTGATTGCTTTACATGCAACTGCTATCTTGGCCTGCATTCCACCAAGCGGATTTTTCTGTCTATTCCTGTAATAAAGGAAAACATCCTGAAATGCCGGATTCCAATTCATCAGCGCTCGTGCTGATTCATACATGGTTCTTCGTAGTTTTCTCCTGCCCCTCTTACTGATTCTTGGCTGCCCCTTCTTTTTCCCAGAGCTTTTCTTGACTATCTCTAATCCTGCAAGCTTCTGTATCTGTTTGGGATCAGTGAAACGTCCGATATCACCAACCTCTGCGATAAAGCCAATCACAGTACTCATCCCTACTCCTTTAATGGCGAGCAGTTTCTCCACATTTGGTACTTCTTTTACTTTTTCTTCCAGGTATTCATCCAGTCTTCTAAGCTGTTCCGCTTTCAGAATGTAATCATTTATAAGTATCCATATCTCAAGCCTTGCAGCCTCACCGCCTTCCAATCCTACGCTATTTTGTGCTGCTTCTACCAAGGTCTGTGCCCTCTTTATACCTGCCCCACGCACCTTTGCATCACGCCATATCTGATTGATTCCCCCTGCACCGATTCTAAGAATATCCTGTGGCAGTGGTGCCTCTTTCAAAAGCATAAGTCCACTGGTGGAATCCCAAGCAGCATAACACTCAAAATACTCCGGAAAGAACTTCTGAAGCCACCCCTGTATCTGATTTGACAGACGCACATGCTGTTTCATGAGCTGGTCTCTGCAGACAGAAGCCTCTCTAATCTCAGCATACACTCCACTTGGAAGATAAGAAGTGGAATACCTTCCATCCTTCACAAGTAACGCAATGGTCTTTGGATCCTTTAAATCACTTTTCTCAGGACTGTTATCATCCAGTTCCTTGCTTCTGTTAACTGCAAACGGATTAACCGTTACGAGCTGGATATCATGGTCTTGTAAGAACTTCTGAAAAGTAAGCCAGTAACAGCCGGTAGGCTCGCAGCCAACAATAACAGTTTTCATTTCAGTTTTATTCATGAGTTCCTCTGTCCATCAAAGGAAAGTAAGGAATCCCATTCCGGTGTTACTAAACTTGAACACTCTTCGGGAGAGTTCTAATCCCCTCCAGTCAAACGCTCTGCAGAAGTGAGTTTGTGATCCAACATCAACTCCAACAATTAAAGTTTCACTTGTTACTTGCTTTAGTCTGTCATTCTGTGTTAAATTCATTTTGAACCTCCGGTTTATGATTGTTTTGTTTACATCCGCCAAGATGCAACTCAATCTTACCCTGAGGTTCTTTTTTATTCAATTGGCAATATTTCTGAATTACAGGAATGCTCCTTAGATTCATAGTACAATCATTTGTCTCAATACAACATTGTCCGAAAACGAGCGGTACTGTGTAGAAAAGGTTAAATGCATAATACTTAGAGATGAATAGAAATGGATATGAGGAAATAGAGTATTTTCTATTGCAATTATTACCTATAAGTAATATTATAAATAGATAAAGGAGAGAAATTGAATGTGGAGCTAGAAAAAATATGCGTAAAAGGAATTGAAAATACCTTTGCTATTTCAAGCGTAAAGAAGGAATTTAAAAAAGCAGTTGATGAACCTTGGAAAGATATTCCGCCATGGGAAAGATATCAAAAAAAGCTTATTCAAGATTTGGCAGTGCTGGAACAAGAAAAGGAACGGGCGATTGATCTGCCACAATTTGAAAAACTAACTGGTGTTGATAGATTATACAGTATCAGGCATCCCGAATCAAAGAAAAATGTAAGAATAATTTACATAATTGAAGAGGGAGCTGTAATACTATTAACAGCATTTTTGGAAAAAAACACGGGAGACTATCAAAGAGCGATTAAGACCGCTTTGCAAAGGATAAAATGGCTTGATAGCTAGAGAGAGAATAGAATCGGAGGATAGAATAATGGGAATTGCGGAAAAACTTGCAAATGCAAAAAAAACAAATTGGATTTCGGAAGGATTGTCAGAATCTGAAGTGAAAACGATTGTTGAGTTAGCAAAGATTTCTGCACAGATCGAGAGATGTAGACTTGAAATGGACATGACCCAAAAGGAATTTGCAGAATACATGGGCGTGACTCAAGGAATGGTTTCTAAATGGGAAGGCAGAGAGTATAATTTTACAGTGAAAGCATTAAATGATATTTGTCAAAAGCTTCATTTAGAATTATCTATTGCACTAGAAAAACCACTTGAGAAATCAGATTATTCGATTGTCAAATGGGATTCTGAGAGAGCGGAGAAGAAAAAAGTGAAAAGAGAATGGATATCATCATATTCTTTTGACAAGGAGGCGATTGCGTAATGAAATTTAACATAGTTGCGCCAGGTATAGAACTGGTTGGAGCAACAATCAAAAATCTTACTGTTAAGAATGATATAGTTGATATCGAAAAGGATGCAAAAAGAAGTTTTGGACTTACAATAAATGAACCATATTTTGAAACGGATGATAACGGTATCTTTTCTATAATGAATATTGATTTTGAAATTGAAGTTGAACAATCAGAAAAGCATAAATTCATAATGGAACTGTCACTGGAGGGAGCATTTCTTTCACAGGGAAGCATTAGTGAAAAGAAATTTAAGCAACTTGTAGCAGTGAATGGAGCGGCGGCCATTATTGGGATTGCAAGAGGGAAAATAGAAACACTTACGGCTAATATTTTTAATAACGGAAAAATTGTAATCCCTTTTGTAAATGTAATTGATTATTATAAAAGTATGGAATAATGAGCACAGCTAGTTCAGAAAAAATGCTGATGAAGGTGTCGCAAAATCATCAGACTAGATGATCAAGCGGCATCTTCGCTTTGTTTAGGGAGTATCCCAAAGTTTGTGTAAACCTTCAAACTGATGTAAGATAGACTTATCAGTTTGGAGGTTTATTTTATGGAAGGGAAAAGGATTACCCATAAAAAATACGTTGTCGATTCTTAAGGAAAATTTAATGCACAAAAAGTCTATACACTTTTTTTGAAGTGTGTTAGAATAAAAGCGGTTTGTAAAACACTAGAGTTTGGAGGGTTACAGATGAAAGGAGCAGGAAGCAAAAATGGATGGGGACTTTTCCTGATGCTTCTGGCAGGTATTGTGTTGGGCGGATTTATAGGGATGCTCGCACAGGATATTCCCGGACTTGGATGGCTTTCGTACGGTCAGACATTTGGCCTGCAGCAGCCGGTTGTACTGGATCTTGGAATTCTGGTTCTCACTTTGGGACTGAGTGTGAATATTTCTATCGCCAGCATTGTTGGCATGATTCTTTCTATCATTATTTATCGCTTCTTATAATCTACTGAATCGATCATCAGAGTTTACAAAAGAGTATGAATCAAAAAATGAAAGAGTTACTGAAAGAGGAACGTCCATATGAAAAATGTGGACGTTTTGGTGCAAAAAGCTTGACCGATATTGAGCTTCTGGCCGTACTTTTAAGAAGCGGTACGAAAGGAGGCAATGTGCTGGAGACAGCAAAAGCAGTGCTTTACCCGGACGGAAAAGAGGGCGGGCTTACGAGGCTTCCTTCCTACTCGAAAGAGGCATTGATGAAAATTCCGGGAATCGGAGAGGTTAAGGCGGTACAGATTCTCTGCCTCTGTGAGATTGCAAGAAGAATTGCGAAAGAGAAAGCAAAAGAGCCGCTCTGTTTTGACAGGCCGGAGACGATCGCTTCCTATTATATGGAAGATATGCGTCACCTCAAACAGGAAGAACTGAAACTGCTGATGTTAAATACAAAGTCAAAGCTTCTGGGTGAGACAAGAATTTCCAAGGGGACAGTCAATATGTCTGTGATTTCTCCCAGAGAGTTGTTTATAGAAGCATTACAGAAAGATGCGGTGATGATTATACTTTTGCATAATCATCCGAGCGGTGATCCGGAGCCGAGCAGGGAAGATATCCTTGTGACGAAAAAGATCGCGAAAGCGGGAGAACTGATCGGAATCACGCTGATCGACCACATCATTATCGGTGACCGGTCGTATGTGAGCCTTGCTGAAAAAGGGTGGATATAAATAATAGAAGGGACTGGGACGAAGATGGCTAGGAGTATTTATGGCCTGGATCTTGGTACGTATCAGTTAAAGATTTATGATAAAAAGGAAAACCGGATCCGGACCGTAAAAAATGCGGTAGCCGTCCGGAATGAGACAGAGATTTTTGCAACAGGCGACCGTGCCTATGAAATGTATGAAAAGGCGCCGGGGGAAATTACAATCGAGTTTCCGATGAAGGAAGGTGTGATTTCCAGAATCGGAGAGATGCAGTACCTGTTGGAAAGTGAATTGAAGACAGAGGAGGGATTCTTCTCCAGAGGGACAGAATATGTGATTGCGGTTCCGACAGATGTGACAGAGATGGAAAAGAAAGCGTTTTTTGATCTGCTGATCTATTCTTCGGCCAGGGCAAAAGAGGTCCGCATCGTGGAGCGGGGCGTCGCAGATGCGATTGGAGCCGGGATTGATATCAAACAGGAGACCGGAGCGGCCATCGTCAATATCGGAGGCGAGACAACGGATATTTCTGTTCTGTCCAGAGGCGGGATTGTCCTGAACCGTCTGTTAAAGACCGGAGGGGCTTCCATAGACAGAGCCATCATTACTCTCGTCAGGAGGCATCTGGATTTTGTGATTGGCAGGCTGACAGCAGAGGCTGTGCGGATTCAGAGCAGCGTGTTTGGAGAAGAACAGGGACACGCGGTAATGGCTGCAGGGAGAGACCTGGTTCGGTCAAGACCCGGAATCAAGGAGATCCCGGACTATATTGTCAGAACCGCTGTGAAAGAGTTCCTTAAGCCTTGCGGGGAAGCAGTGTCGCTGATGCTGGAACAGGCTCCGCCGGATGTGCTTGCGGCGATCAGAAAGCGGGGAATCTGTCTGACGGGAGGCATTGCCTGTACAAAAGGTCTGGACAGATATATGGAGGAAAAAACGGGGATTCCGTTTTATACGGTTAAAGAGCCCCATTTAAGCGCAATCCGGGGAGTGCGTGATATTCTATTGTCGGACGATCTGAAGGATCTGGCATATTCCATGAAAGACGAAAATTATAGGTGGATGAGATAAGATGAAGACAAGAAATCAAAAAGGTTTGGAAAGTAAATACTGGCTGTTGATCATCGTGGCTGCCTGCGTTGTGTGCATGGCGGCGACCTTTTTTGCAGATGTCAAAAGCGGCCCGCTCCGGGCGATCGCAGATTATACGGTGGTCCCGATGCAGAAAGGGATCAATGTGATCGGGACATGGGTCAACGATGTGGCGGATAATTTTGCCACACTGAAAAGTGTACAGAAAGAAAATGAAACACTGAAAGAACAGAATGAAAATCTGAAAGCGGAAAATAACCAGCTGCAGCAAAAAGCAGTGGAGCTGGAGCGGTTTTATGATTTATACAAGATGGATCAGAATACATCCGACTACCCGAAAGTAGGAGCGAGAGTGATCGCGAATGACGGAAGCAACTGGTTTACTTCCTTTACGATCGACAAAGGAAGCGAGGACGGAATCCGTGAAGATATGAATGTCCTGAGCGGAAACGGACTTGTCGGAATTGTGACAGAGGTCAATACGCATTCTTCTACTGTGCGTTCGATTATCGATGAGGTCAATATATCGGCCATGGTCATGACAACCTTTGACCAGTGTATTGTCAGCGGAGATTTGAAGCTGATCAACAACGGTGTTGTACAGTTTGAGCAGCTGGCAAATAATGAAAATGAAGTTGCAGTTGGAGAACAGATTGTAACGTCCAATATCAGCAGTAAATATCTGCAGGGGCTTCTGATAGGATATGTCAGCGAGGTCAACGTGGATTCAAACAATCTGACCCGTTCCGGATATATCATCCCTGCGGTAGATTTCAAAAAGCTGCAGGAAGTTCTTGTCATTACAACGACAAAACAGGATCTGATCGACAATGGAAATCAGACAGAAAGCGATTCATCGGGTGAATAGAAAGGAGACAACTCATGCTGGCTGTAAAACGCAAAGTCATTGAGGCAGCTCTTGTGATCGTGTTTTTCCTCCTGGAGACAACGATATTCAGCTATCTTGAGCTTGCTTCGATCAAGCCGAATCTTCTGATCATTCTGACGGCAGCCTTTGGATTTATGCAGGGGAAGAAAGAGGGGATGTTCGTTGGAGTGCTGAGCGGATTTCTGCTTGATATCAGCTTCGGACAGTATATTGGATTTTATATTTTATTATACACAGTGATCGGATATGCCAATGGATTTTTCCAGAAGCTCTACTATGATGAAAATATCAAACTGCCGCTTCTTCTGATCGGGGGAAGTGAGCTGGTATATGGAATACTGGTCTACTTTTTCCAGTTCATGCTCCAGAGTGATTTCCATTTTCTTTACTATCTCGGGCACGTCATCATTCCGGAGATGCTCTATACAGTCATTATCACCTTGATTGTATATCAGCTTATTTTAAGAATTAACCGTAAACTTGTAGAAGAAGAAAAAAGGAGTGCAAGCAGGTTTGTTTAATATTTTGGAACGCATAAAGGAAACAGTCATCAAGCTTGTAAAGTCCAGAATGTTTATCGCGAGTATTGTATTCTGCGTGATGTTCGCGATTCTGGTGCAGAGAGTGTTCTATCTTCAGATTGTAAGAGGCGAGAGCTATCTGAACGACTACAAACTCCAGATTCAGAAAACAAGAGAAGTACAGGGCACAAGAGGACGGATTCTCGACCGGAACGGAACAGTTCTGGCGGACAATGTTCTTGCCTATTCGGTAACGATCGAAGATAACGGGGATTACGATACGACTAAGCAGAAAAACAAGGAGCTGAACGCAACAGTCCGCAGAGTAATCGATATTATCGAGAAAAACGGGGACTCCATCATCAACAGCTTCGGTATTGTCCTCAATGACAGCGGTGAGTATGAGTTTTCTACGGAAAGCACAGCGCGTCTTCGGTTTATTGCCGACATTTTTGGGTATGCTACGATAGACAAGCTGTCCGAGAAACAGAAAAACTATACAGCGGCAGATATTATCCACTATCTGTGCACCGATGAGACGTACGGATACGGAATCAATGAGGACGATTACGAGAAATCGGATATTCTGAAGCTTGTCAATATCCGGTATGCGATCAGCCTGAACAAGTACCGGAAATATATTGCAACGACAATTGCAACAAATGTCAGTGATACGACAGTGGCGGAAATAATGGAAAATCAGGAGGAGCTGACAGGAGTCAGCATCGAAGAGAGCTCCATCCGCCAGTATAATAACAGTAAATATTTTGCATCGATTATCGGCTATACCGGACAGATTTCCCAGGATGAGTACAATGCACTTTCCGAGGAAGAGCAGGAATCCTACTCTCTGACAGATATTGTCGGAAAGGCCGGGATTGAAAAAGCAATGGACAGCACTCTTCAGGGAGAAAAAGGAGAGACGAAAATCTACGTTAACAATGTCGGAAAGGTCATCGATTCCGAGAAGGTGACAGAGGCAAAGGCAGGAAATGATGTATACCTGTCAATTGACGCGGATCTTCAGATTGCCGCCTACAATATTCTCGAAGAGAAGCTTGCGGCGATTCTGCTTTCCAAGATGGTCAACCGTCTTGACTATGATACAAGCAATGTAACCGATGCAGACTCCATCGTCATTCCGGTGGGAGATGTTTATAATGCATTTTTCAAGAACGAGATCATTGATACAAGCCAGTTTACCCAAAGTGATGCGGGTACTGCAGAAAAAGAGGTTCTGGAGACCTATTCCTGGAGAGAGGAAGACGCGATCAGTTCCGTGCTTTCCGAAATGCAGAATGCAAACGGGACGGCCTACCAGGATCTGTCTGACCGGATGAAAGCCTACATGGACTATGTGGTGGACACACTTCTGACAGATGATTCCGGAATCCTTGTTGAGGACAGAATCGATACAAGCGATGAGACCTATCTTGCATGGAAAGAAGAGGAGACGATCGGAGTTAATGAATACCTGAATTATGCGATTTCACAGAACTGGATCGACACCTCAAAACTGACCGATTATCTGGAAGGGGATGCAAGCTATTCAAGCGCTTCCGAGATTTATCAGGCAATTGTGCAGTATGTGGGAGAAGTGCTTGGAGATGACGGTGATTTTGAAAAAATCATCTATGAATATATGATCAAATCCGGGGATATTTCAGGAAACCAGGTCTGCTGTATCCTGTATGAGCAGAATATTCTGAAATATGATGAAACCCAGTACAACCGGCTGAGAAGTTCCGGTTCAACAGCTGCTTATAACTTTATCCGGAGCAAGATTGAAAGTCTGGAGATTACGCCCGGCGAACTGGGACTGGAGCCGTGTACCGGATCCATCGTGATTACGGATCCGAGCAACGGACAGGTGCTTGCCATGGTTTCCTATCCGGGTTATGACAACAATCGTCTGGCAAATACGATGGATTCCGACTATTATGCACAGCTGAACTCCATGACGTCGAGTCCGCTTTACAACAAAGCAACACAGGAACGGACGGCGCCTGGTTCCACATATAAACCGCTTGTTTCCATTGCAGGTCTGACCGAGGAAGTAATCAGCACAGGAACTACGATTTCCTGTACCGGAATTTTTGATAAGATTTCTCCGATTGCACGGTGCTGGATCTATCCGGGCTCTCATGGAAGCTTAAGTGTAGTAAGCGCAATTCAGCACTCCTGTAACGATTTCTTCTACGAAGTAGGCTACCGTCTTGGAACAACAGGCGGAGAATACAATGATGCATACGGAATTGAGCGTCTGCAGAAATATGCGGAGGAATTCGGCCTTGGAGACACAACCGGGCTGGAAATCACGGAGTCGCAGCCGCAGATTTCCGACAGTGACGTAGTACGTTCTTCCATTGGACAGGGAACCAACAACTATACAACATCAGGGCTTGCACGTTATATCAGCGCAGTTGCCAATGAGGGGACCGTCTATAATCTGTCATTATTTGATAAAACAACGGATGTCAACGGAAATCTTGTGAAAGATTATGAGCCAAGTGTCAGAAATGAGGTGGAAGGAATTGCGAATTCCACATGGACAGCAGTTCACAATGGAATGCGCAGAATGGTTACCAACACTTCCACATTCAATAGTCTCGGAGACTTTGAGCTGTACGGAAAGACAGGTACAGCACAGCAGAGTACGACACATCCGAACCACGGCCTGTTCGTTGGATTTACATCAGGACAGGACACCAACGTTGCGTTTGCGATCCGTATCGCAAATGGTTATAATTCTACGTATCCTTCTGAAATAGGGCGTGATATTATCCGCTACTATTACGGGCTGGATGAAGAAGATGAAATCGTGACGGGACATGCAGCATCCCTTGGAACGGTTGTTTCAGGAGACTGATGATGTAGCGGAAATTACGAAAGAAAGAAGGCGGCATGGCAGGGGCGGATTTCTCCTGTCTGTTGTCTTTCCATCAAGTTTGGTCTTAGGAGGAAGGAACATGGGTGAAGTTATTGTTATTACATCAGGAAAAGGCGGTGTCGGGAAGACGACGACGACCGCGAATATAGGGGCCGGCCTTGCAAAGCTTGGGAAAAAAGTGCTGGTCATCGACACGGATCTGGGACTTAGGAATCTGGATGTTGTAATGGGGCTGGAAAACCGGATTGTCTACAATCTGGTTGACGTGATCGAAGGGAAATGCAGACTGAAGCAGGCTGCCATTCACGACAAAAGATATGAGGGGCTTTATCTGCTCCCGTCTGCCCAGACAAAGGATAAATCCGCCATCTCTCCGGAGCAGATGAAAAAGCTGACCGCTGATCTGAGAGAAGAGTATGATTATGTACTTCTGGACTGTCCGGCCGGGATTGAGCAGGGATTTGAAAATGCCGTGGCAGGAGCCGACCGTGCTGTTGTCGTAACGACGCCGGAAGTATCCGCGATCCGCGATGCCGACCGGATTATCGGTCTTCTGGAAGCAAAACAGATCCGGAATCTTGAACTGATTATCAACCGGATCCGGATTGACATGGTAAAGCGCGGAGACATGATGTCTGTGGAAGATGTGACAGAGATTCTTCCGATCCATCTTCTTGGAGCCATCCCGGATGATGAACAGGTCGTGATCGCGACAAATCAGGGTGAACCTGTTGCGGGTGATGATTCCCCGTCCGGGAAAGCCTATATGAATATCTGCCGAAGACTTACGGGGGAGGAAGTTCCTCTCATGGATATGGATGAGAAGGGAGGACTGTTCTCCCGGCTCACACATCTGTTCAAAAAGAATTAAGCAGGAGGCAGAAAATGGGATTATTTGAAGGAATGGAAAAAAAAGCGTCTGTCGGGATCGCAAAAGACCGCCTCAGAACGGTTCTCGTATCCGACAGAATGGATTGTAACCCAAATGTATGTGAACTGTTCCAGAAAGAACTGTTTCTGACGGTATCAAAATACATTGATACAACTCCGGAAACCTTTGATGTTTCAGTCACCCGTTCCCGGATTACCATTACACTGACAGGAGAAAAGCTTTGAAGATACTGAAATTTACGAAACCATACCGTTTAAAAGATTTTAAATTTTCGCTGCTGATTTCCGTGCTTGCCCTGACATGTCTGGGCATCATGGTAATCGGAAGTGCTAAGCAGTCTGTTCAGGGAAGACAGATCATCGGACTGGTCATCGGATTGATCGCACTGGCCGTTGTATCCATGATTGATTATGTATGGATTTTGAATCTGCAGTGGATCCTTTACGGCCTGACGACCGCGATGCTTCTGGCTGTACGTTTCTTCGGAAGAGACGTAAACGGCGCGACAAGATGGATTGACTTTGGATTTACGACGTTTCAGCCGTCCGAACTTGCAAAGATCCTGCTTGTTCTGTTCTTTGCGAAATATATTATGAATCATGAAGATGAGATTACAAAGCCGGTTACGATCATAAAGGCAGTACTTCTGATGGCGGTACCATGCTTTCTGATCTACAAGCAGCCGGACCTTTCAACAACGATTTCGATTGTTCTGGTATTCTGCGTTATGATGTATGTGGGAGGCCTGAGCTATAAATTTATCGGAATATTTCTTCTGATTACAGTTCCGACGGCAGTGATCCTTTTGAGCCTCATTGTCCACTCGGATATCGATATTCTGCAGGGGTATCAGGAGACACGTATTCTTGCGTGGCTGCAGCCCGAAAAATACAGCAGTGATGAGGCGTATCAGCAGAATAACTCCATTATGGCCATCGGTTCCGGCCGGCTGACCGGAAAGGGCCTGAACAATAATACGACAACATCCGTAAAGAACGGTAACTTTATTCTGGAGCCGCAGACCGACTTTATCTTTGCGATTGTAGGAGAAGAATTAGGTTTTGTGGGTTGCTGTATCGTGATTGGTCTGCTATTATTAATTGTAATACAATGTATGAGAATAGGGATGCGTGCACCGGATACAGGAGGCCGGATCATATGCTGCGGGGTAGCCGCGCAGATCGGGATACAGAGCTTCATTAATATCAGTGTGGCGACAGGGCTCTTCCCGAATACCGGTATTCCGCTGCCGTTTGTCAGCTACGGAATGTCATCCCTTGTCAGCATGTTTATCGGTATAGGTCTGGTATTAAATGTTGGATTACAGCAGAAAAAATATAAGTAAGGAGTGAGAAACATGAATATTGGGCTCATTGCACACGACTCAAAAAAGACACTGATGCAGAATTTCTGTATTGCTTATAGAGGGATTCTAAGCAGAAATGAACTGTATGCAACCGGAACGACAGGACGTCTGATCGAGGAAGTTACAAATCTGAATGTACACAAATATCTGGCAGGACCTCTTGGCGGGAAGCAGCAGCTGGGATCCCAGATCGCGCAGAACGGGATCGACGCCCTGATTTTCCTGCGGGATCCGTCGAATCCGAAGCCGCATGAGCCGGATGTCAATGATGTGATCCGTCTGTGCGACACATACAACATTCCGGTCGCGACCAATCTTGCAACGGCGGAACTGATTATTCTGGCCATCGACAGAGGAGATCTCGACTGGAGAGAAATGTATAAGTAGTATAACACAGCAGTATAAATGCTATGAAGGGGTTCATGTATGAGTAGTTACAGGGAAGAGGAAGCACAAAAAAGAAGAGAACGGATTGAGAAAAACAGACAGAAACGCAGCCGCAGACACGGGAATAAGAAGAATCAGAAAAAGAACCATAGGAGACAGATCGCAGCAGGGATCTGTCTGGTGCTGATTGCGGCGGCAGGCGGCGGAGTGTATGCGGTCTCCATGCAGCATGCGCAGAAGAATGCGGAGATGATATCCTACGAAAAAGCGAACTACAGCGGTTCGGTATTTTCCGCAGACGGGCTTGCGGCAACCAGTCTGTGTGTGGCTCCCGAAAATACGGATGAAATTCAGTACAGCGGCACAACAGACGTACATGCTGCCGGACTGTTTGACTTAAACGGAGCAAATGTGCTCTATTCCAATCAGATCCATGACCGGCTGTATCCGGCCAGCACGACGAAGATTCTCACAGCACTTCTTGCGCTGGAAAAAGGGAATCTTTCTGATGTCGTGACAGTCGGAGAGAATGCGGCAGCATCCAGTTTTCCTGCAGATGCGTCTTTGTGCGGACTTCAGGAAGGAGACCAGTTGACGCTTGGCGATCTGCTTTACGGCCTGCTGCTTTCTTCAGGAAACGACGCTGCGACAGCGATCGCAGAACATATTTCCGGGTCGGAAGAAGCTTTTGTGGAAGAAATGAACGCCCGCGCGAAGGAGCTGATGGCGGTTAACACGCATTTCACCAATCCGCACGGACTGCATGATGATAATCATTATACAACAGCATACGATCTGTATCTGATTTTCAATACCTGTATTCAAAATGAGGAATTCATGAAAGTCATCGAGGCGGAAAGCTATACTGCTTCCATCAAAGAAGCGGACGGAAGTGTCCGCACAGAAGAGTGGAAGCCAACCAACTATTATGCGAGAGGCATTGTAAATGCTCCGGAAGGAGTTACTGTAGTGGGCGGCAAGACCGGCACGACCGGAGAAGCAGGATACTGCCTGATCCTTCTGGACCGGAATTCGGCAGATCATCCATACATCTCCATCGTGATGGGTGCCGGATCGAGAGATATCCTTTATCAGAATATGAATGCGCTTCTGGAAGGCACGCAGAATTAATCTTCGGAAAAGCCACGTATCCGTCCAAACAGGCTGATCAGATATAGGCCGCAGAGACCTACCAGCGCATAGATGATACGGGACAGCATGGACAGGTTTCCGAAGAGCCAGGCGACCAGATCAAAGCGGAATACGCCGATCAGCAGCCAGTTCAGGGCGCCTACGATTACCAGTGTCAGTGCAATGTTATCAAACCATTTCATATATGATAATCCTCCTTTATGAATTCTTTCCTTATTATTACCGGAAAACAGAAGAATATACAGGAGAAGAAAAGGACAGTGACGATGGAAGAGCAGTTATACAGATCATACAGTCAGTATCTGAAAGACAAGTATCACGCAAAAGTATATAAACTTCCGGTCAATCTTCCCGGGACATGCCCGAACAGAGAGGGCGGCAGCGGCTGCACGTTCTGTTCGGAAAAAGGCACCGGGTTTGAGGCCATGGAAGGGGCTGTACCGGTTGCGGTGCAGCTCGAAAAGACAAAAGAATATATTCAAAGACGATATCACGCAGAGAAGTTTATTGCATATTTTCAGAATTATACAAATACATACTTTCCGTTTGAGACGTTCTGCTCCTATATCAGGGAAGCGGAAAAGGTGAAAGATATCGTTGAAGTATCGATTTCCACCAGGCCGGACTGTATCAGCAGCCGTTACCTGGCTTTTTTGCATGAGTGGATGCAGGAGACGGGAATTGCGGTCACGATCGAACTGGGACTTCAGACAGTCAACTACCATTCCCTTGCAAAAGTCAGACGGGGACACGGCCTTGCGGAATATATCGATGCGGTACAGCGGATCAGACAGTATCCGTTTGATATCTGTACCCATGTGATTTTAAATCTTCCGTGGGATACCGGGGAAGATGCGGCGGAAACAGCGAAAATTCTGTCGGTGCTTGGTAATGATATCGTCAAGATTCATTCTCTCTATCTGGCAAAAGGGACAGAGCTTGCAGGGCAGTATGAAAACGGGGAGTTTCAGATCTGCACCCTGGAAGAGTATCTGGAGCGCCTGATTCTGTTTATCCGGCTGCTGGATCCGGATATGGTGATCGAACGGTTTTTCAGCAGAATTCCGGAGAAGGATGCCGTGTTCTGCAACTGGAATACAAGCTGGTGGAAGCTGAAAGACATGCTGCTGGATGAGATGAAGAAGCGGAATGTACGGCAGGGGGATCTCTATTGTTACCGGAATGGACCAAGGCTTAAGAAATGGAATTAGGAGGAAGATGATTTGGCAGTCAGAAAGAAAACTACGGATATCAGGTCATACCGCAGAAAATGGAATATCAATATCGGAGTCATTCTGTTTGCCGTTATCCTGATCTATGTGATTGTAGAGTTGGTGGTTTCGGTTACCAACCGGCCGACGACATACTATGAAGTAGGGCAGGGATCGATTATTAAGAATGTATCCTATACCGGATTTGCAGTCCGGACAGAGCAGACTGTGGAGGCGTCGAAAAGCGGCTATCTGAATTTCTATCAGCCCGAGGAATCCAAGATTTCAGCAGGTCAGAGTGTCTGTGCTGTTTCCGATAAGAAACTGGATTTAAGCAACAGGGAGGAAGAGACAGGAGAAACACAGCTTACAGAGGATGAGCAGAGACAGCTTCTGTCTTCGGTCCGCACATTTGCGGACAACTACAGGGAGGCATCTTTTTCCGAGACGTACTCCTTGAAAAGTACGATACAGAATCTGCTTGACCGGAAAACAGACCAGACCAGAACTTCCAGAATGACAGCGGCTCTTGAAGAGCAGGAAGAAGGAAGCTATCAGAACTGTACAAGTGAGACGGATGGAATTCTTGTCTATGAGGTAGACGGTTATGAGAGCATGACAACCGACCAGGTCACAGACAAGAATTTTGATAAAAGCAGCTATACCAGGACGGAGGTGCATGAGAACCGGAAAGTCAGTGAAGGAGACAGCATGTACAAGATTGTGACAGGAGAAGAATGGTATCTGGTTGTAAGAATGGATGCGGATACGGCAGAGTCTCTGTTGGACCGCAGCAGTGTCAACATCCGTTTTTTAAAAGATGATGAAGAAATGATTGCGGGCCTTCAGATGGAAAAGAAGGACAAGGACACCTATTACGCATACCTGACACTGGACAGTTCGATGATCCGCTACGCATCCGACCGTTATCTGGACATTGAGATTCTCATTGAAAACGCACAGGGACTCAAAATTCCAAAATCCGCGGTTGTGGAAAAGGACTGCTATGAAGTTCCGACAGAATATATTGTGAGCAACGGCGAGACAGATGAGCAGGGCGTGCTTGTCTATAATGACGGGGAAACAAGTTTCCGGGCGGCGGATGTCTACTATACAGATACGGAAAAAAATATGGCATGCATCGAAGCGGAAAATCTGCCAAAGGGCACAGTGATCCAGATGCAGGATTCCAATAATACAAGAACGCTGTCTGAGACAGTCAGCCAGGCAGGGGTCTATGAAGCCGGAAGCGGTTATGCTGTCTTTACCTCCATTGATATCGCGGCTGAAAATGAGGACTACTATATTACCGGAAACGGAAGCAGCAATCAGCTGTCCAACTATGACAGAATTGTCCTGAACGCGGAATCGGTACAGGATGATGAGATTCTTGTATAGCAAAAGCAGAAAGGAAGTAGAAGAGATGGAAACATGTTATGAGCCTGGAGTTGTTACAGAAAATCTCAGGATTGTAGAGGAAAAAATACAAAATGCCTGCAAAAGAAGCGGACGGAAAAGGGAAGATGTTACACTGATCGCGGTCAGCAAAACGAAACCGGCTGCCATGATCCGGGAGGCATACGATGCGGGAATCCGTGTGTTCGGGGAAAACAAAGTACAGGAACTGACGGAAAAATACGAAGAACTTCCGTCCGATATCCGGTGGCACATGATCGGACATCTGCAGAGAAATAAAGTCAAATATATCGTTGACAAAGCCGAGCTGATTCATTCGGTGGATTCCCTCAGACTGCTGGAGACCATTGACCGGGAAGCGGCGAAAAAGCAGGTCACAGCGAAGGTCCTTCTGGAGGTCAATATGGCAAAAGAGGACACAAAATTCGGTCTCATGCCGGAAGATGTCATGGGGTTTATCGATAAAGTTCCAGAGTTCAAAAATGTCACTGTAGAGGGCCTGATGACGATTGCGCCGAATACAGATGACCCGGAGAAAAATCGACAATTTTTTTCTGCGCTTCGGAAATTATCTGTTGACATTGCAGACAAAAACATTGATAATATCCATATGGGCGTACTTTCTATGGGTATGACCAATGATTATGAAGTAGCGATTGAAGAAGGTGCCACAATGGTCCGTGTCGGTACAGGAATCTTTGGTAAAAGAAATTATGCTTTAGATAAGAACACAAGATGATAGGAGTGTAAAAAATGGGTGTATTAGACAAGTTTTTGAATATCATGAAATTAAGTGATGACGACGACGATTATGAGAACGATGATTTCTTTGATGAAGATGACTTAGAGGACTACGAAGAGAAACCGAAAAGAAAACTGTTTGGAAGAGATAAGACGAATGAAGAGACAGAAAATTTCTCTGCAGAAGAAGAGGAAGACTACGAATCCAGACAGACATCTTCTCAGAACAGCAAAGTGACACCTATGAGACGTTCAGGCCGCAGACCGCAGGCTACAGGCATGGAAGTATGTGTGATCAAGCCGAGCTCTGTGGATGACGCAAGAGAGATTACAGAGACACTTTTGAGCGGACGTACTGTAATTCTGAATCTGGAAGGCCTTGATCTTGAGATTGCGCAGCGTATCATTGATTTTACATCAGGCGCGACATTTGCCATTGACGGAAACCTTCAGAAGATTTCCAGTTTCATCTTCCTGCTGACTCCTACAAACGTAGGTATTTCCGGAGATCTTCAGGATCTTCTGAACACATCTTTTGATGTGTCTTCTATCAGCAAAAGATACTAAGAAACCGGTTTCAGAGAATGGAAAGAGAAGAATTAATATTTCAGAAAAGACTGATTGACCTATCCCGCACTGCCTACCAGCGCGGGATTGTGATGTTCAGTGACTTTCTGAATCTGAATGAACTGAATATTCTGCATACGCTGTCAAAGGAGGAGCTATACTCCGGATACGAGACTTTTGGCGGCTATGCGGCAGCGGAGCGTCAGATGGTTGCTTTTCTACCTGATGCTCTTTGTTATGAGTTTTTTTATCCGTTTTCCATCCTTCGTATCCGCCCGCTGAATCCGAAGTTTTCGGAGGAACTGTCTCACCGGGACTATCTTGGAGCAATTCTGAATCTTGGAATTGAAAGATGCAAGATCGGTGACATTCTCGTGGAAGACCGGGAGGCGGTTGTATTTGTATCGGAAAGCATGGCGGACTTTCTTGCGGAAAATCTGACCAGAATCCGTCACACATCTGTAATGGCACAGATTGAGGCACAGCAGGAGTTTCAGTACGAGCCGTCCTTTGAAGAAATACGGGGGACAGTTGCGTCTGTAAGACTGGACAGTCTTCTGGCACTTGCATTTTCTTCCTCGAGAAGCAGACTTTCCGGACTGATTGAAGGGAAAAAGGTGTTTGTAAACGGCAGGCTGATTGTGAGCAACGGGTACCGCCTGAAGGAAGGAGACATTATCTCGGTGCGGGGAATGGGGAAATTCCGTTACGAGGGCGTGCTTTCCGAGACGCGGAAGGGAAGATCCTATGTTGAAGTCCGAAAATATACTTGATTGATGATCACAGGAGAGAGATATGAATAAGAAAAATGGACTGAAAAATTATGTCATGGCAGTGATTCTTGTCATCGTGGCGGTACTGATTGACCAGTATACCAAATATCTGGCAGTCACGCATCTGAAGGACGGTCCTGCCTTTGTCCTGATTGACAACGTGTTTGAACTGAACTATCTGGAAAACAGAGGTGCCGCGTTTGGTCTTCTGCAGAACCGGCAGATCTTTTTCGTGTGCGTTGCCATTCTGATTTTTGCTTTTATTCTTTACTGTTACGTGCGGATTCCGAAGACCGGCCGGTATCTGCCGCTGAGACTTTGCGGAATTTTCATTGTGGCAGGCGCGGCCGGGAATCTGATTGACCGGATTCGTCTTGGATATGTGGTAGATTTCTTCTATTTCCGTCTGATTGACTTTCCGGTATTTAACGTGGCAGATATTTATGTGACGGTATCATTTGCGGTACTGCTTATCCTGATCTTTTTCCGGTACAAGGAGGAGGAGCTGGAGTTTCTTGGAAGAAAGAAAGGAACAGGCACAGATGGAAAATAAAGTGTTGCAGGCGGAGGAATTTGTCGGAGAACGGATCGACAAATTCCTTTCGTGCAGATTGGAGGAAGTATCACGCTCTTATATTCAGAAGCTGATCAAAGAGGGCCATGTGAGTGTAAACGGAAAGCCTGTAAAGGCAAACTATAAACTGGGGGCAGGCGATGAAATCTCGGTGGAGATCCCGGAGGCAAAGGAGCCGGATATCCTTCCGGAAGACATCCCGCTTGATATTCTTTATGAGGATCAGGATATTCTGGTCGTCAACAAACCGAAAGGGATGGTTGTCCACCCGGCGGCGGGGCATTACAGCGGGACGCTTGTCAATGCACTGATGTATCATTGCAAAGACAGCCTTTCGGGGATCAATGGCGTGATGCGTCCGGGAATTGTACACCGGATCGATATGGATACGACAGGGTCCCTTCTGGTATGCAAAAATGATGAGGCCCACCGGATTCTTGCGGAGCAGCTGAAAGAGCATACGATCCGCAGGGAATACCATGCGATTGTATACGGGAATATCAAAGAAGACACCGGAACCGTGGACGCGCCGATCGGGCGCCACCCGACAGACCGGAAAAAGATGAGCATCAACCATAAAAATGGAAAACAGGCTGTGACCCATTATGAGGTGCTGGAGCGTTTTGGAAATTTCACCTACATCCGCTGCCGTCTCGAGACGGGGCGTACCCACCAGATTCGTGTCCATATGGCATCGCTTCATCATCCGCTTCTCGGGGATGAAGTGTACGGACCGTCCTCCAGACCTCCTTTTCCAGGGCTGAAAGGGCAGGTGCTGCATGCGAAGATTCTGGGAATTTATCATCCTGCAACGGGAGAATACATGGAATTCGATGCCCCTCTTCCGCAATATTTTGTTGATTTATTGCAAAAACTGAGAAGAAAAAGTTAAATTTTTGGTAAAGTTATATACATTTTGCTCAATTTGATATATAATAGTCCTATCGATAGCTTGACAGCTGACTGGTTAAAGGAGCGTGATGTATATGTCAAAAACAAATACAATTATTACAATCGGGAGAGAGTTTGGCAGCGGTGGACACGAGATCGGCGAGCGTCTTTCCGAGAAGCTGGAGATCCCATTTTATGATAAAGAAATGCTGGATCGTGCATCCAAAGACAGTGGAATTGCAGAGGAACTTTTAAAGGCACACGATGAGAAGCCGACAAGCAGTTTTCTCTATTCTCTGGTAATGGATACCTATTCACTCGGATATAAATCAGGGAGCTACTCTGACATGCCGATCAACCATAAGATCTTCCTCGCACAGTTTGACGCGATTAAAAAGCTTGCCGAAGAAGGACCTTGCATTTTGATCGGAAGATGCGCGGACTATGCGCTGGAGGATTACCGGAATGTCCTGTCTGTCTTTATCCATGCGGACACAGCAAAGCGGGCCAAACGAATCAGCCGGATGTATGACATGACAGAGGCGAAAGCGAAGGAAATGATTATCAAGACGGACAAAAAGCGCGGCAGCTACTATAACTATTACACTAACAAGAAATGGTCGGCGGTTCAGAGCTATGATGTCTGCCTTGACAGCGGAAAGCTTGGCATCGACGGATGTGTAGATGCGATTATAGAGATCGTAAAAATCAAAGAAGCAACGAAAAAAGCAGTTCTTTAAGAACTGCTTTTTACTTCCTCTCTTGTCAGCCGTACCGGCCAGCCTTCAATATTTCCATTTATAATTGCGGTAAACATGCGCTGCTTTGCACCCGGATGGTCAAGCTCCAGCTGGTGAATCAGATCTTTGGCATACTGCCGTTTTGTCAGCCCGTCCACCGGACAGCGGCTCTTTTCGACAGGAAGCTCATATTTTCTCTGAAATCCGATGACATCCGCTTCATTGACATACATCATTGGACGGATAACAGTCAGATCCATACGGTCCAGATAGGATTTCGGAGAGAAAGAGTGGAACCGTCCCTCAAAAATCAGAGAAAGAATCATCGTCTCGACAATATCATCCTTATGATGGGCATAGGCAACCTTGTTGCAGCCCAGTTTCTTCACTGCTTCATTGAGCGCGCCTTTGCGCATCTTGGCGCAGAGCGAACATGGATTGCTTTCCTTGCGTTCCTCAAACAGAATCCTTGCAATATCCGTTTTTACTACATGGTATGGCACATCCAGCTCTTGGCAGAGTGCCTCAATCTTCTCTGTATGAAACTTCTCATAGCCAAGGTCCACCGTGATGGCAATCAGGTCAAACGGCTTCGGATAAAAACGCCGCAGACCGGCGAGCGCGTAGAGAAGTGTCAGACTGTCCTTGCCTCCGGAAATTCCGACGGCAATCTTGTCTCCTGCTTCGATCATCTGGTATTCGTCCACAGCTTTCCGTGTAAAGCTGAGCAGCTGCTGTAATTTCATGTCTCATCCTCATTTCCAAATTTCATCATACTGTATCAATATATCTTATTTATTGCGGAAATACAAGGTATTTCTTGCAGAACAGACAAAAAAACGGTAAGATAGATAGGAGAAAAAAAGGAGTGAAAAAGATGAAATTTGTAATTCAAAGAGTTCTTGAGAGCTCGGTAACCGTTGATGGAGAAACCATCGGAAGTATTGGAAAGGGATTTATGGTCCTGATCGGTGTCGGAAAGGAAGACACAAAAGAGACCGCGGACAAGATGGTAAAAAAGCTGATCGGAATGCGGATCTTTGAAGATGAAAATGGCAAGACGAACCTGTCCCTGGCGGATGTGGGAGGAAGTCTGCTTTTGATTTCCCAGTTCACCCTGTATGCCAACTGCAAGAAAGGAAACCGGCCAAGCTTTATCGAGTCCGGCGATCCAAAAGCGGCAGAGGAGCTGTACGAATATATCATTGAGTCCTGCAAGGCTCAGGTACCGGTCGTAGAAAGAGGGAGATTCGGTGCAGATATGAAAGTCTCCCTCATCAATGACGGACCGTTTACGATCGTTCTGGATTCCAGAGAACTGTAAAACACCTGCCGGCATAAGCAGTCTTATGTCAGGTGAAAGAGCTTCTTGCACGTCTCATACCGCTCCTGGAAGGATTCATAAAAGCCTTCTTCCGGGTACGGGGTCAGGTAGAAGTTCTGAAGCACATACATGGATACCTGTTTCTGATAGGATTCATCGTTTGTCCGTTCAATATGGGCCTGAAGATCCATCAGAAGGTAGTGCCAGCTGCACACATAGTCTTCATAGCGCGGCAGGTCCGGGATGCCAAGCCACTTTTTAATCCGGATTTTGGAACGGCGGGTCTTTTTACATTCTTTCGTCTGAAGAAAGTAGGAAAAAGAACCATCCTCATACAGTCTGCCAAGCGGGAAGAGCCGGCAGAATCCGGGACGAAATGCGTGGATCTGACAGCGTCCGTCTTCGGAAAGAAACGGGCAGCAGTCCCGTTCTCCGGTCATCTTCAGATGAGGAAGAATGATGCCGTCCACAACGGAAAGCTCTGCAGCGCGAAGGAGAAGCTCCTCCGGCTTCAGGCCGGTTCCACGGTACAGCTGGTCCATATCATACGGGTCCAGAATGATGGAATCTCCCATTCCCTGACAGCAGTCCGAGCACCCGCGGCATCCGCCGCAGTCGGCACGGACCAGATCATTGGAAGTGTAGAGATTTCCGTCAGAGATTTCATTTAGATCAATATTTCGCAGCATAAAGCGCCTCCTTGTTGCCTGTCGTTGTTTTATCACTATTTTAAACAAAGAAGAGGGGGCCTGTCAAACCAGAATGGAGGGAACATGAAGCATTTTTCAAAAAAAGAACTGTTATCAATACCAAATTGCATGGGATATTTCCGGATTCTTCTGATCCCGGTATTTTGTATTGTATACTTACGTGCAGATTCCATTCAGGAGGAATATCAGGCGGCGGCGATTCTTCTGATCTCCACCATCACCGATTTCCTGGACGGGAAAGTCGCAAGACATTTCAATATGATCACCGAATTTGGGAAATTTCTGGATCCTGTGGCGGACAAACTGACCCATGCGGCAGTTGCCATCTGTCTTGCGTTCCGCTATCCACTGATGCGTTATCTGATCCTTCTGATGATCGTAAAAGAAGGATTTATGGCGGTGATGGGAGCTTGGAATCTGAAACACGGGCAGAAGCTAAACGGAGCAAAATGGTTTGGAAAAGTATGTACAGCCACCTTGTTTTTACTACTTCTGGCACTGGTGGTATTTCCGGGAATTCCCAAAAAGACAGCGGATTTCTTTATTCTCGCTGAGATGGTGATCATGTTTTTGACACTTATTCTCTACATACCGGAATTTCAAAAAATGCATAAGGAATGGTAAGCAAGGCGGCCTCTAAAGAGAGAGGTCGCCTTTTGCGCGCGCTCTTCTGGAGCGGATGGAACGGATCACCGGAACCATGAAAATGGCTACAATTCCTCCGGCAAATCCATTATTATACAAATTCATACTATCATAAAGAATTCCAACATTTAATGCTACAGAAGACTGAAGAAATCCGGCGAGGAGACCGGCTACAATCCCGAATTCCCCGGCGATCGGGGCAAGAGTCGTAGAAAACAGAAGAGCAAGCATCGGTGACGGATCGTTGATATTCCACTCTTTTGTTACACTGGCCAAAATAACGCCGATCATGATCGGGGCAATATTAAAGAGGTGCTTCCCGGTGGCAGAAAATCCGACGATCGTGAAAATACCGCCGATGGTCGGACCGTTGAGATCTCCGCCCAAAATCAGCACAAGAAACATGGCGAAAAATCCGTTGATTCCCATATTGAGAAGAACAGGCGCTTTCCCTTCCTGTTTCAGATAATCAGTTCCTGAGATTCCGCTGCATTTAAGGATTTTTTTATAGGAAGCAAACAGCTGCTTCCGGTCCAGAAGAAAGGCAGATAAAATCATGATCAGGAACAGTGCCCCCAAAATGATGGAAAACTCCAGATTACTTCCTGTATGCCAGATCAGCCGGGATTCTGCTTCAATTCCAAAGGATTTGAATAAAGAGATGATGACTGTCGCAATGATACCGGAAGAAAAACCGACGTTATACAAAGAGTAACCTTGATGAGCATAGTGAACATGGGTAGACAATGGAGGCAGAACAAAACCAATGCTGATACCGATAGCAAAGCTTAAAAAGACCCGGACAGGCAATGATAATCCTTCGAACTGCATAACCTGGGTAATAATCGGGGAAAGGCTCGTTCCGTACAGACCGACATAAAGATAATTCCGGATGGAAGTCTTGTGATAGTGAGCATACAAATAGACACCCAGGAGAATCGTCCAGATGTTGACGACATTTTTTCCAAACAAAGAAAAGCCAAAGATCAGGCAGCAGGAGGTGATGGTATGACCGTCGATTTCCATATGCAGAAGATAAAGAACCAGCAGTAAAAGCAGCGTAATCAGGCCGGCATTCAGAAAAGCAGCCCCAATGCCTCCAATCACAAAATAGTCTGTAATCAGGAAGTCAGGCTCACGGATAATCGAATAAAGACCGGAAAGAATTTCCGAAGGTGGCTGCATAAATAGTCCCACAATGATAAAATAGGCGGGAAAAACTGCCAGCAGAAGATAACTCTGGCGGCGCGAAAGCGTTTTTTTCATGTAGAGCATCCTTTCTTCGATGTAATATATTAACTTTATTATATCGAAAATCAGCCATATGGTAAAGAAAAATAAAAAAAATGCAAAAAGACTGAACCAAAACAGAGATAGATTCAGTCTTTTTTTATATACAGCAAAATTTACAAAGGCAGGATTAGTGGAAGGCAGAGCTGAAGATACTAAAGAGAAAACACAAAAGGAAGGAATACTTATGGAAGGGAAACGTATTACGCAAAAGTCATTGAAAGAGTATGAAATCTTCCTGATTCAGGAAGAAAAAAGCCGGGCTACCGTTGAGAAGTATATGAGAGAGCTTCAGATTTTATCCGCTTTTCTTGGCGGCGCAAAAGTCTCAAAACAGAAAATCCTCGAATACCGGAGAGGCTGATTCGATCCTACCAGCCAAAGACCGTAAACGCGAAGCTCTCTGCGGTAAATTCCTATCTGGAATTTACAGGCTGTCAAACCTGCACGGTAAAGCTCCTGAAGATTCAGAGACAGGCATTTATCGATGAAGAAAGAGAACTCTCCGAGCAGGAGTACAGACGTCTGCTGATGGCAGCAAGGAACCGCCCGAATCTTCGGCTTTACTATGTGATTCTGACAATCTGCGGTACCGGGATCCGGGTCGGAGAACTGAAATTCATCACGATAGAGGCGCTGAAATGCGGCAGGGTACAGATTCACCTGAAAGGGAAGGACCGGACTATTCTGCTGCCAAAGAAGCTGAAAAAGAAACTGCGGACCTACGTAAACAATCAGGACATTCAGAGCGGACCGATCTTTCAGACAAGAACCGGAAAACCACTGGACCGGAGCAATATCTGCCATGAAATGAAAGCCATCTGTGAAGAGGCCGGCGTAGACAAAACGAAGGTCTTTCCACACAACCTGAGGCATCTGTTCGCCCGCTGCTTTTACGCGGTAGAAAAAAATCTCGCTCTCCTTGCAGACATTCTCGGACACTCGTATGCCGTATTTTATGTGGAGAGATTTCTTCAATTTCACAAGCAACCGCATATTTTTTGAGGATATACGCTATACCTTGCCGTGTAAGCTTCCTGCCCTGTGAGTTATAGAACAATGGATGCTCAAAGTCAGATGGAGAGTCCAAATGCTGTTCTAAAAGATAATTCTTCAGAAGAGCGGTAGTTTTATCCATCAGAGGAACGCTTCGGGTTTTCCTTCCTTTCCCAGTCAGTTTGACCTGGGCAGGGAATTCCAAACGAAGGTCTCCGACGCGTAAATCTGCAAGTTCCTGCACACGGGCACCGCTATCGTATAGGAGAGTGAGCAATGCCTGATCGCGGCGTCCTTTACGTGTTTTGGTATCTGGCATGGACAACAATGTTTTGGTTTCAGCTTCGCTAAGATATCCCACCTGACGCCTACTGGTCTTTTTGTAGGGGATTCCTAACACCTGCTGACATTGAAACATGTGCTCCGGAGCCTGCATCTGTATATAGCGGAACAATGAATGAATCGCAGCAAGCCTTTGATTCCTCGTGCTTATACTGTTATTGCATTTACGTTCCAACCAGTTTAGAAACTCTGCGATCCGTTCAGCAGTCAGGTCAGCTACGTTAAGATTTTCTGGCCTTATACCCAGTATATCTCGGCAGTAGGTCAATAGCCGTATGTAAGTATCTCTGTAAGAAACAATGGTGTTGCTGCTTTGGTTGCGTACCCCTGGCAGTTCCTTCAGCAAAAAATCACTGAGCATGCGGGGAAAATCATTCGTCTTCATACTCAGTTTTTACCTCCAGGTTTGGAATGATGTCAGCATATATCCTACTGATCTGATCGACCAGATCAGGAAATGCTTCCGCTGTAAGTTTCAGATAACGGCCAGTGGCGGAAAGAGAGGAATGCCCCATGTAAGTCATTAACAGCGGTAACGCAACCTGATGGGAGATCCCATTCCTCAACATCGCTTCCAGACTATGCACACAGAAAGTATGACGGAGATTATGCAGGTGAGGCCCGCCATCGCTTTTGTTCCCATGCATTATTCCGCATTCAAACAGGATATCCCGGAAGTAATGATTCACAGATGTTTTGTCATAATGCCCATTGCCACGGCGGCTCCTGAAAAAGAAGCCATCTGGCTCATAAGCTGCGTGAGTTTTACGTCCATACCATTTGATGTACTCCATCACCGAGTCGCTCACCGGGATGTCGCGATCCTTATTGTTCTTCGCGTTTATAACGTGCAGGATATTTTTATCCATGTCCACATCCTTCATCCGCAGCCCGAGTGTTTCTTAGATGCGAAGGCCGCATCCATACTGAATGCGCAGAATCGCTGGATAAAAAATATGCGAATTAGAAGAATGCGGACGGATTGAATCTGCAGCATTAAAAATGTCCTTGATCTGCGAATGTGTAAAAATATACGGCTTGAAATCTTCGTGCCTGTTAGTTACGATAGAAAAGTCCACCAGGTACGCAGGGGTTTCGTGTCTGATCAGGTATTCGGCAAAAGTACGGATCAGTGTAACGCGTTGTTCCTGCGTTTTCTGTCGCCAGTTAGGATCCCGCTCAATAAAAGCCAGGCAAAGGTTTTTGGGGAGTCCATTTGAACAGTCAAACTGTTTGCTCATTTGGTCCAGAACATAGAGGACACGCTCTTGTTCTTCGTATTTATACCCAAGGGAACGCTTTTCATTAAGGAATCTCTGTATATGTTCCGCAAGGGGGCCGGTGAATGTCTTATTCTTTGACATAAGGCTTCCCCTCCACTTCCAGGGCGCATTTTCGCAAGCCGTTTATATCCACCCTGAGATAATGTTTTGCCACCTGCGGATCCGAATGCCCAAGTATATCTGAGATAGTGGACGCATCCACTTCATTCTGAAGCAAGTTTGTTGCAAGCGAATGACGGAGGGAATGCCAGCCATAGCGCTTGGATTTATCGATTGGAATACCGGCTCTTTTCAAAGCTTTATTGATGTTGTGCCGAAGCGTACTTTTAAACGGGCTTCCTTTGTAGGGGGCGTTATGCGTCACAAAGATATTTGGGTAATCCGTAACGGGCCTCCCGTTTTTCAGGTAATCAATGATCGCCCACCCCGCATCATCCGGAAGCGGAAGCGATAGCGGTTCCCTGGTCTTGTTCTGGGTAACAGTAATAAGTTTCTTGCCCCAGTCTATGTCATTGAACGTAAGAGAAAGTATATCGCCAATGCGAAGACCAAGCCTTGCCCCCAGAAGGATAATAGCGTAATCTCTTTTGCCAATGGGGGTAGTGATATCGATACTGTTGATCAGTTGTTCGATCTGCTCTTCGCTCCAAACCGTCGGGAGTTTTGTACGCAATCTCTGTGGAGGATGGGGCAAAAATACTTCTATAGGTTGATCAACATACTTGTGAAGAAAGGCATACTTGAAGTACTGCCTAAGGGCAGATAACCTTTCAGCGATCGTTACTGGGGCGAGTCCGATCATTGTTTCAGTAAAACGGGACATTAGATCAGCGGTAACACCATTGAGATGATGAATGCCCGAGGAATCCAAAAACAGGATCAGATCCTTAATGATACCCCGGCAACGCCGATAGTGACACTGGGAGCATCCGCATTCTACTTCATACTGTAAAAACCCTTCTGTCACCTCCTTAAAGGGAAGCGGCCAAACAATTTCCCCGTCATAATCGTGCCGTCTGAACAATGTACCGAAGTTATAATATTCAGCAAGTGATCGGATTACCCGAAAGTAATACATCTCATTTTTAGAGTGCTCTCCGGATGTAACAAAACCTCCAAGTTGTTTGAACTTCCATAGCAAGAAGTCTGTTCCCCTGGACTGTGAATAATCACAATCCCCTGCGTATTCCTCGAATTCCCGGAATACTTTGCGATATCTCCGCAATGAATCTTCGGAATACTGAAGCCCAACCAGCTTTTCTTCCAGTTCTTTGCAGAGCTCTGTAACTTTGATTTGTCTTAGCATAACAAACCATCTCCTTTCTGATATGTGACGTATTGTCAGTTACATCAGAAAGTATCGATTATTATGTAAAGAAAAGCTATATAAAAATCCGTAGTTATACAGGCAAGAGTTTTTTTCTTTCCATAAATACTTGCTTGTCATAAGATCTATGTGGCGGAAGGCATCCGCAAACAGGAACGCATTATCAAAAAAATGAGATTAATCGTATAAAAAATACCACAGAATGGTTATTCCGTGGTAACTGCCATGAAAAACGGCAAAAAATAAGGGACTGTGCCATTTTGTAACAGCCCCGGAATGTCGATCTGCCCTCCTTTTTCAAAAAATAGCGCAACATGCCTACGCCCGTTTTCCCGGAAAAAGCAAACGGGCTTCTTTGCATGCAAAAAAACTATTGACTTCTCTTTCCTACAATATTAAAATGAAACATGCTAGAGAAAAAATGTTTTGTTATGTATTTTTTTACCACGGAATAACCATTCTGTGGTAACGGATGCACAGAAATGAAAAGCAGGCGGGATGGCGAGATGGAGAAAAGAAGCAGAAATCTGGTGTATAAACCGGAAAAAGTAAGGCTTGGCCAGAAAGAATTGCTGGTCTGGGAAACTTTGATCGGTCCTTCCGGGCAGGGAAAGACGACAACCCTAAACCTGCTTCTGGGTCTGTACCATCCGCAAAAAGGCCGGGTTTATCTTGGTAATCCGGGACGGACAGCAATGGAGGCATCTTCGGCTACACGATGCCTGTTCAGCTACATCCCTCAGAGCAACACCCTTTTTACAGGGACGATTGCGGACAACATGCGGATGGTCAAACCGGAAGCGACAGACGAAGAAATCAGGCAGGCTCTGGAGGCAGCGTGTGCCTGGGAGTTTGTAGAGAAATTAGAAGAAGGAATGAACACACAGGTTCGGGAGCGGGGAACAAGATTTTCCGAGGGGCAAAAGCAGAGGCTCTCCATCGCAAGAGCTCTTCTTGCAGATGCTCCGGTTATGATTCTGGATGAAGCCACCAGTGCGCTGGATGTGGCGACAGAACGGAGGGTGCTTCGGAGAATCATCAAAAAAGAACCGCACCGGACTATTCTTGTGGCCGCACACCGGCCCAGCGTATTTGCCATGTGTAACCGGGTCTATAAAATCCAGGACCATGGGATTACGCAGGTAGACGAACAGGGCATTCAGGAATTTCTGGATGCATTCTGACCAAGCTAAGAGACAGGAGAAAACAAGATGAGATATATAAGAATACTGGTTATCATCCTTTTTATCGCAAGCCTTGGAATCTACGGGGCGGCCCGGATTAAAGAACAGGCAACAGAAGATCCGACCAGACCGGTCATCACAAGCGATCGTGAAGAGCTGGAAGTCTCCACTTCTTATGAAGAAAGCGATCTGTTGGAAGGACTGACAGCAGAGGACGAAAAAGACGGGGATCTGACAGACCAGATCATGGCAGGAAACTTTTCCCAGTTTATCGAGCCGGGAGTGTGCAACCTGACCTATGTGGTATTTGATTCCTCCAATCAGGCAGCAACTCTAACCAGAAGAGTCCGTTTTACTGATTATGAGGCACCGAAATTTACTTTGACCCAGCCGCTGGTATTTGCAGTAGGTAACGAGAACAATGCTCGGAGCTATGTCCACGCTGCGGATCAGATCGATGGAGATATCTCTTCTATGGTGAAACTGTTGGAGAGTAACGTCGATTACCGGACTGCAGGAGACTATACGATCCAGGTGGAAGTGTCCAACAGTCTGGGTGACACGACACAGGCGGAACTTCCGGTTCATATCGTGGAAGCATCCCGGCTCAGCACAGACATTCATCTGACACAGTCTCTTGTGTACTTGAAAAAAGGAGCAGAATTCCACCCGGAAGACTATGTGGACTATGTGGAAGATATGGACGGCAACCAGCTGGATGCAGGCAGCCTTTCCATCAGTTCTCAGGTCAATACCGGGGAAACTGGAACCTATCAGGTTCAATATCAGACAGACGGCGATACAGGCAGAGGTGAAACCTGGCTGACCGTAATCGTGCGGGAGTAAAAGGAGAGATACCAGATGAAGAATGAAGTAAGAGAATTCAGACTAGATGAAATCAGCATCCTGTGTATCATCCGGGACCTGCTGAAAAATATATGGGTGATTCTTCTGGCGGCTGCAGCAGGATGGTTTGCGGTAACCGGGGTCATGAGCATTCTGTATGTGCCGGAATTTACCGCCCAGGCCACCATGGCAGTCAGTGCGAGAGGTGACAGCAATGCCTATTCCTCTCTGTCTTTGACCAACCAGATGGCCGGAGTCTTCAGCGAAGTCTTCGACAGTAATGTCTTAAAAGAAAAGATTGCAGAAGAGCTCGGTGAAGATTCCATTAACGAAACGATTCAGGCAACCGTGATTGAAGAAACGAACCTGATCACGCTGCAGGTAACGAGTGAAAACCCTAGAAGGGCGTATCAGGTGATCCAGTCTGCCATCCGGAATTATGATGAGGTATCGGACTATCTCTTCTCCAATGCGATGCTCCGGATCGTACAGGAACCATCGGTTCCGTATGCACCTTCCAATGCCATGAATAGTTCCCGGTACCAGAAGCTTGCCATTCTGGCAGGAGCGGCTGGATCCGGCGGGCTGGTCGTTTTACTGTCTATCCTGCGTTTCACAGTGAAAACAAGGGAAGGAGCCAAACGAAATCTGGATGGACGGATTCTGGAACTGATTCCATATGAGCGGAAAAATAAAACCGTCCGGGGAGCGTTGCGGAAACTAAATAAATCCATTCTGATCTCTTCCAGGCTGGTCAGTATGCCGTTTGGAGAAGCGGTCCGTAAGACAGCAACCCGAATCGACCATCATATGCGCAGGAGAGACCAGAAGGTACTGATGGTGACCAGTGTGGCGGAAAATGAAGGAAAATCTTCTGTGGCGGCAAACCTGGCCCTTGCACTGGCGGAAAAAGGCCGGAGGGTAATGCTGATTGACGTGGATTTGAAGAAGCCGGCTCTTTATAAAGTGTTTGAAAAAAAGGAAGAAAACCGAAAGTATCTATCGGATTATCTGGACAAAAAGGCAGAGATTAAAGATGTTCTAATTTATGAGAAAAAGGAAAAGATCTATACGGTGTTTCAGGAGAAGAGCATCCATAATGCAGCACGGTATCTGGATTCAATGGAAATGAAAGCGCTGATTGACGCCGGTCGGAAAAAGATGGATTACATTATTCTGGATACGCCTCCAATGTCCGTATCCAGCGATGCGGAATTGATGCTGAAAATGGCAGATAACGCGGTACTGATCGTTCGCCAGGACTGGACGGATGTGAGAGCGGCAAACGATGCTTCGGATACGATCCGCCAGGCAGGCGTGGACTTTACAGGTTTCATTTTAAATGCCTTTTTAAAAGAGCATTTGTGGAGTTCTCTTCGGGAACATTCCTACTACGGATACGGCAGAACTGATGGCAGCGAGGAGGTGTAAGGATGGCAGAGAGAGATCTTTATAGCAAGAATAACCAGAACCTGTCCCGAAGGATCGATGAAGACGACGTGATTGATCTGGGGGCTCTGTTCTGGAATGTGATTCAGGGGATTCTCCGATTCTGGTGGCTGATCATCCTTCTGGCTGTAGTCGGGGCAGGAGCTTTTTATCTCAGGGCTACCAGCCTGTTTTATACACCGATGTATCAATCCGCTGCAACCTTTACGGTTCTGACCGGAGGATCTACCGATTCGGAAAACAGTACCTATAACTTTTATTATGATACGACAACGGCCGGACAGCTGGCGAAAACCTTTCCTTATATTTTAAGCAGCAGCCTTTTGACGGAGGCGATTGAGGAAGACCTGGGAGTAGATGCGGTCAACGGAAGTATCTCCGCACAGGCAGTGTCTGATTCTAATATGATTACCATGACCGTAACCAGCAACAGCGCGGAAGATGCCAAAGCGATTTTGGAGTCGGCTATTAAGGTTTATCCGGACGTGGCACGGTTTGTCATCGGGGATACGAAATTTAATATGATCGACGAGCCGTCGACTCCGACGGAGCCGTACAACCGGCCGAGTTACCGGGGACAGATCAAAAAAGGTGCTGTCTACGGGGCAGGAGCAGGATTCCTTCTTATCTGCCTGTATGCTTTTTTCAAGAAAACGGTACAGAAGCCGGAAGAGTTGAACAGTGTCATGAGCCTTTCCTGTATTGCTAATATACCGGAAGTTTCAAGGAAGCTTAGGAAGAAGCAGACTACCAGATGGATCCAGATGAAGGATAACCGGACGCCTCAGGCATTTCGGGAAAATATTCAGAGTCTGCAGATTCGGATCTCCCGTGAACTGGAGGAAAAGGACGGTAAAGTTCTGGTACTGACGAGCACCATGCCGGGAGAAGGAAAGTCCACCCTGGCTTATAACCTGGCCATTGCGGCGGCATCCCACGGGGTAAAAGTTCTGTTTGTTGACGCGGACCTGCGCAAGCAGGCAGACCGGAAGCATCTGACGGAGGAAAAAGGAAGAGGCCTAGCTTCTGTTGTAGCAGGGAAATGTACGCTGAAAGAAGCAGTTTATCGGGAGAAAGAGACTGGAGTAGATTTCCTTGGAGGAAACAAACCTGTCAAAGGTGTTCAGCAGATCCTCAATCATAGCAGTTTCCATGAGGTCATGGAAGAAATGAAAGCCCAGTGGGATCTGATCCTTCTGGATGCACCGCCGGTAGAAATGTTTGAGGACGCCAGTATTTTGGCAGAACAGTCGGACGGCATCCTGTATGTGATCCGTTACGATCAGGTGCAGAAACGCCGGATTCTGGACAGTATTTCCGGGCTGGAAGACAGCAAAGCACCGCTTCTGGGATATGTGTTCAACGGTGTTCCGGTACACCGGGGCGGATATGGCTACTATGGTTATGGACGTTACGGATATGGTTACTATGGATACGGCTCTTATGGCTATGGAAAGAAACAGGAATCAAAAGGGGCCAAAGAAACCGCTTCCGGGGAGGACGTAAGATGATCGATCTCCACGCCCACCTTCTGCCGGGCCTTGACGATGGAGCCAGATCCTGGGAAGAGGCAGTCGAAATGGCGCAGACAGCAGTAGAGTCCGGTATTGATACTGTTGCAGCTACCTGTCATGCAAACCTGCCGGGAAGAGAGTCGGCGGAACTTGTACGTGTATACCGCAGACAGTTGGAACAGTTTCGGGAACTCCTGACAAAAGAGCGGATTCCATTACAGCTGATAGAAGGCATGGAGATCATGGACGGGCCGGAACTGGTAAGAAAGTTAAAACGCGGAGAACTGCTGACGATCAATCATACCCGCTATGTCCTGGCAGAAGTCAGGCTGGATGCGCCCGCATGGCAGATTTACAGGATGCTGACGTATCTTCTGGATGCCGGATACATTCCGGTCCTGGCACATCCGGAACGGTACCGCTGCGTGCAGCGGATACCTGGCCATGTAAAAGAATGGGCCGCGATGGGGGCGGTGCTCCAGTTGGATAAGGGAAGCATTTTCGGGCGGTTTGGAGAAGGAGCAGCGGATGCAGCAGCCTACATGCTGGACAGACAGCTGGCTTCCCTTGCAGCAACAGACGCTCACCGGGCAGATGTCCGGACGTTGAGCCTGGCACCACTTCGGGATCTGCTGGCAAGACAGTACGGAAGTGCATGCCCGGAACTGCTGCTTCGGGAGAATCCAAGGAGGATCCTGAAAGGGCAGGAAGTCATCCGGTTTTAAAAGAAAATAAGAGCAACAGAAGAGGAAGGTTAAAAATTCATGTATAAGAAAAGTTCCAAAGGATGGTTAAAACACAGCGATTTTATCCTGCTGGATCTGATCTGCCTGCAGGCGGCATTTATTCTTGCCTACCTGCTCCGGCACAGAACAGGCAGCCCTTATGAATCGCAGTTATATCTGAATATGGCAATCTTTCTGGAACTGGCAGATGTTGTCGTGCTGTTTTTCTTTGAAACATTTAAAAATGTACTGAAACGGGGATATTATCTGGAATTTGCCGTCACCCTGAAACATGTAGTACTGGTACTTCTGTTTGCTACGCTGTATCTGTTTACGATTCAGGAAGCAGCGAATTATTCCAGAATCGTTTTGTATATGACAGGTGTGATTTATCTCTTCCTCACCTATGCGGTGCGTCTTCTATGGAAGCGGATGCTCCGGAAGAAGATGCGGACAGGCGGAGACCGCTCCCTCCTGATCGTGACTACCGACCGGGCGGCTCTGGATGTGGTTTTAAGCATCAAGCATCATAATTATGAAATGTACAATCTGGCCGGTCTGGTGATTGCCGACCGGAATATCGTTGGAGAAGATATCGGAGGACTGCAGGTGGTGGCAAATGTCGATACCGCACCGGAATATGTCTGCCGGGAATGGATTGACGAGGTGCTCCTGATTCCGGGGGATGACGAAACCCTTCCCCAGAGCCTGATAGACAAGCTGGTGGAGACAGGAGTTACTGTACACTTTAATATTTCACAGGCCACCAACAAGGTGGGAAAGAAACCGCTGGTGGAGAAAATCGGAAATTACTTGGTACTGACTACCAGCATCAATTATACAACAGACAAGCAGGCATTTCTAAAACGATGCCTGGATATTGCAGGCGGACTGGTGGGTTGCATTCTGACAGGAATCTTATTTGTTTTTATTGCACCGGCTATTTATATTCAGTCGCCGGGGCCGATTTTTTTCTCACAGGTAAGGGTGGGAAAAAACGGGAAGAAATTTAAAATGTACAAGTTCCGCAGCATGTATCTGGATGCGGAGGAACGGAAAAAAGAGTTGATGAAAGAAAACCGGGTGAAGGACGGCATGATGTTCAAGCTGGATTTTGACACACGCGTCATTGGAAATAAGATCCTGCCGGATGGCAGGAAGAAGACCGGGATCGGACATCTGATCCGGGTGACATCGATTGATGAATTCCCGCAGTTTTTCAATGTCCTGAAAGGTGATATGTCCTTGGTGGGGACAAGACCTCCGACACTGGATGAGTGGGAAAAATACGAGCTTCACCATCGTGCAAGACTTGCTATCAAACCGGGGATTACCGGAATGTGGCAGGTAAGCGGAAGAAGCGAGATCACGGATTTTGAGGAAGTGGTCAAGCTGGATACGGAATACATTACAGACTGGAGTGTGGGGATGGACTTTCGGATTCTGCTGAAGACAGTACTTGCAGTGGTTAAAAAAGAAGGATCGATGTGATGGAAAAAAAGAAACAAAATCAACTGCGTATTGCTTTCCTTGGTATGAAATGTATGCCGGCTCTGGGACAGGGTGGCGTGGAAGTAGTAGTGGAAGAACTGAGCACCCGAATGGCAAAACTGGGGCATCAGGTGACCTGCTATAACCGGAGCGGAAAGCAGGGCGGAAAAAAAGGATTAACAACATACAAAGGGGTGCGGATCGTGAATGTTCCTACGATTGATAAGCGGGGACTGGCAGCTATGAGTGCCTCCACCGTGGCAGCAATTCGTGTAGCCTTCGGGCCGTATGATGTGGTGCATTTCCATGCGGAAGGCCCGTGCGCCATGCTGTGGCTGCCAAAATTAATGGGAAAACGATGCATTGCGACGATTCATGGAGCTTGTGAAATAATAGAGACAACCGGAAAAAAGCCTGATAAATCAAGGGTTTTGGCGGCTTGACTGATTGATCTCAATTTCTGTTCTGATGGTTGAGCAGCGGTCAGCCAGACCTTGATAACGGTGTTACGGCGCTGTTCTATCATCATTTACCCCAAATGTAGGGACAGAAATTGAATAAGAAGGAGGTCAGTCAAGCCTGCCGATGGATTCCCAAGCGGGAATCCTCGACGGGCTGTTTTTTGCTTTATAGGAAATTGCGTTTTTGGAGCAGTCAAAAAAAGAACGCATGTTCATCGAACATATGTTAGATAAACATGCG